>NZ_JAPEHX010000008.1:0-51441 GCF_028823655.1 Exiguobacterium sp. B2(2022)
CTTTTTGTATGGCTTAACGGATGACTTGTTCTGTTTCACCGTCGAAGAAGTGTGCTTTCGTCATATCGAGTGCGAGTTCGACATCGTCACCCATGTGGATGTTCGAGCGGCCGTCAACGCGTGCTGTGAACTGTTGTCCACCAAGTTCAGCGTAGAGGTAAGACTCCGAGCCCATGAGCTCAGCGACGTCGATGTGCGCTTTGAACGTGTGTGTCGTTGGTGAGTCGATGTAGATTGGCTCATCATGGATTGATTCTGGACGAATCCCGAGGACGAGTTCTTTTCCGACGTAGCCGCGGTCACGAAGTGTTTTCATTTTTCCTTCAGGAACGTTGACTTCTTCACCGTTCGTGATGAATTTACCTTCAGCGAGCGTACCGCGGAAGAAGTTCATCGATGGTGAGCCGATGAAGCCAGCGACAAAGATGTTGTCTGGATGATCATAAACTTCTTTTGGCGAACCGACTTGTTGGATGAGACCATCTTTCAAGATGACAATGCGCGTTGCGAGTGTCATCGCTTCTGTTTGGTCGTGGGTAACGTAGATTGTCGTTGTGTCCAAACGATTGTGAAGTTGGATGATTTCTTTACGCATTTGTACACGAAGTTTTGCATCCAAGTTCGAGAGCGGCTCATCCATCAAGAAGACTTTTGCGTCACGGACGATAGCACGACCGATGGCAACACGCTGACGTTGTCCACCTGAGAGCGCTTTTGGTTTACGCTCGAGGTACTCTTCCAAACCGAGAATACGAGCAGCGTCTTTTACGCGACGGTCAATCTCGTCTTTCGGGAACTTACGGAGCTTCAAGCCGAACGCCATGTTGTCATAGACACTCATGTGCGGATAGAGCGCGTAGTTTTGGAAGACCATGGCGATATCACGATCTTTAGGAGCAACGTCGTTCATTCGTTTCCCGTCAATGATAAAGTCACCGTTTGAAATCTCTTCAAGACCTGCGATCATACGAAGTGTCGTTGATTTACCGCAACCAGACGGTCCGACGAAGACGATGAACTCACGATCTTTAATGTGTAAGTTGAAATCGCTGACGGCTTTGACGCCACCATCGTAAATTTTATCAATATGTTCTAAACGAATTTCTGCCATGTCGTTAGCCTCCTAAAGAATCTGTGTGTTTATAATAGCAACCGCTTGCATTGAATATAGACAAGTTGCACAAAAACCGTCAATCGGATTTGTGCAACGTGACCATTAGTTGAAGAAGGCTCGCGTCATAGAACTTCCGTGCATCATAACCCGTCGTCTCGAACAGGCGATCGAGTCGGTAATTCAGCGTGTTTCGGTGCATGAAGAGCGCTTTGGCCGTGTGGGAGACGTTCAATGAATGACTGAACAACGCTTCGAGCAGTTCAATCGTCGATAAATCAAGCATCTCCATGAGTGTGGCCGTGATATGGTTCCGCTCTTTTAAGTCCTGCTCTTGTAGTAAATAATGGTATAATAATTGACTAGCAGGGTAAGTTTTAGTAGATAGACGAGCGTATGGCATGAGCAGTTGATGTTGACGATATACACGGGCAAGAGGACCTTGAGAACGTTCGCTATAGACAGCGTGTGCTTCGATGAAGCAATCGCTCGCGATGGCACGCAAGACGTCCTCGAACTCCTGAAGGTCGACAAACGTGTCTCGTTCGATGAGTTCGATATGTTTGGTTGTGATCAACACGATTTCAGCATGTGGCATGAAGTCGTGGATGATGCTGATGAATGATTCGAACGCTTCCTCTTCTGCTTCTTGGAGGGAAAGAGAGATGAGCCGGAATGATTGTTCAAGACGGTATGTCTCATCTTGAAGGCGTTCTTGCCATTTTCGCTGATGTGGGTCGGACTGAAGGAACGGGGTCGCCCACATGCGGAGCAATTGCTGTTCACGTTCGGTCAATTCGAACGTCGGGAGCCCAAATATGGTACCATCTTGCGTCTCGAACCAGTCAAGGTCCCCAGATGCATCTTCCGACCGATGGACAGCAGTCGGAAAAATCGATTTAATACGATCAAACGTATTCAATACTATCACCTCATCAACAATGTATCATATTTCAGATCGGAGGCTTGCAGTTTGGACGGGTTATTAAAGATTTTACTCATGATTGTGATTGGGGCGACGATTGGTGGCGTGACCAACTTTCTCGCCATCAAGATGTTGTTCCGGCCACATGAACCGAAATATATCGGTTCATTCCGGATTCCTTTTACACCAGGTCTCATTCCGAAACGTCGGGATGAATTGGCATCTAGCTTAGGAAAAACGGTCGTCAAACATTTATTGACGCCGGAAGGCATGCGAAAACGTTTACTAGATGACCAAGTGACGACGCATATTACGCACTTTGCGCAACAAGAAGTTCAGGCGATGCTACGCTCGGATAAAACCGTTCGAGAACTCGTAGAACCCCTCTACCCGAACGCAGAGGCACGCATCCTTACGTCGGCGGATGAAAAGTTACGTGACGAGCTAACGAGCGTCATGTCCGATGTGAAAGAACGGAAGTTGTTTGAATTGCTTGGAGAAGAAGGAATGGACCGTGTACGGGCAGTCATTCCTGAAATTGTTGAGGCACTTCTCGTCAAATCGGAAGAGTATTTTTATTCTCCTGAAGGTGAGGCGCAACTTCGTCATATGGTCGATTCGTTCGTTCAACGTCGACTTGGATTTATCGCAGGATTCATTCAAAACATGAATTTTGTCGAGATGGTTCGACCAGAAATCGTCAATATTTTACGAGGTCAGTCGACTCGTGACGGCATGACGACGATGATTACACGTGAGTTCGAACGATTCAGTGAAAAGACGGTCGATACGTTGATGGATGAACGTTTAGAAGCTCGACTCATCGACGGGATCACCGAGCAAGTCGTCACGCGTTTGCCGATCGGGCAATTGTTGGATCGACCAGTCTCATCGTATACCGAGTCCATCGAATCCCGTGTCGTTGATGAACTCGTACCTCAAGGGGTCACCCTTGTCATTGAGCGCTTCACGAATCAAATGGAGACGATTATGGACCGCTTAAAAATCGATCAAATCGTACAGCAACAAGTCCAGTCGCTCGACACCTCGTACCTCGAAGAGATTGTTTTATCAATCTCGAAACGAGAGTTCCGGGCAATAACATGGCTTGGAGCGCTGTTAGGTGGTATGATTGGGTTGATTCAAGGGTTAATTGCCATCTTATGATGAGCTCGACCCTAATAGCATTTAGGAGGACGTTACATGTCACAAACAAACTTGTACGACCAAGCTTACCAATTGGAGAAAGCACTTCGCGATTCTGAAGAGTTCACAACACTCTCTTCTTTATACGATCGTGTCAATGCGGATGCGGAAGCGAACCAGTTGTTCGCTGACTTCCGTAACATCCAAATGACGCTTCAACAAAAGCAAATGCAAGGAGAAGAAATCTCTGAGCAGGAAATGATGGATGCGCAAACGAAAATGATGAGCGTTCAACAGAACGAATTGATCATGGAGCTCATGCAAGAAGAGCAACGCATGCACCAGCTCGTTACAGAAGTAACGAAAATCATCATGAAACCACTTGAGGAGCTTTACGCGCCGATGGTGAATGAAAACGAAGTTCAATAAGATGTGAGAAGCGGATGGCGATTGAGCCATCCGTTTTTTTGTTGATGAGATTGTCACAAGAATGAGGTAAGCGTTTTCATAGAGGGTTTATAATGAAAGTAGAATGATGGGGAAAGGGTGAACTGGCATGTGGACCGTGCTCATTCTATTCGGAATGATTCTCTTTTTCATAACAGGTTGGCTCCGAGCAGACTTGGTCGCATTGATCGGTCTTTTAAGTCTCGTTCTAACCAATCAATTGAAGCCGGGTGAGGCGATGGCGGGATTCTCAAATTCAGTCGTCTTGATGATTGCTGGACTATTCATCGTCGGAGCAGGGTTGTTTCATTCCGGTTTAGCGGAACGATTGGCTTCTGCACTCATCCCGTATGCGAACGGAAGTGAGACACGACTCTTTTATTTGTTCATGTTGACCGTCGCCTTGCTTTCAAGCGTCATGTCGAACACAGGGACGGTCGCATTGCTCATTCCTGTCGTCATGGCGATGTCCCGACAAATCAAACGATCCGCAAAGACGTATCTGATGCCGCTTGCTTTCTTCTCGAGCATCGGAGGGACGATGACATTGATTGGGACACCGCCGAACCTTGTCGCAGCTGAATCGCTACGAGGTCTGATTGATGTGCCGATCGGCTTCTTTTCTTTGTTCCCAATCGGTGCGGTCGTGATGATTGTCGGCTTGTTCTATTTTCGCCTCGTCGGAAATCGCTTGCTCGAAGATAATCGTTCAAGGGAATGGGATGGAGGCGGTGCAACCGAGACGATCAACCCGAACGTGTATGTCCTGTCGATTGACGAGGTACATCCGTTGATTGGCAAACGACTAAGTGAATTGAAATGGTCGCGTGACGGTATCATCGTATTAAAGGAACGAGTGAAAGGAATAGGAAAACCATACGAAACTGCTCGCGCTGACACCGTATTGCGTGCCGGGTCGATCCTCGTCAGTGGGGATGAGCAGCGAGTCCGTTCTCTCTCGAAACAACAACACATTCCGTTTCAGCAGGTTGAGGCAACAAACGTCTATGACAAGACCGGTGGCATCGTCATGTTCACGATTCCAGGGTCGAGTCAACTTGTAGGGAGATGTCTTCATGAGAGCCAGTTACGGAATGAGTTTCATGTGAACGTCTTGCGTGTCATCCGCCCACAAGAAGAAATTGCACAAGTACACCTGAAAGATACGCCTCTAAAACAAGGGGACTTGTTGATGGTACAAGGGAAGTGGGACGATTTAGAGCGAGTTGAACAAGAGGCACGACTACTCCTCTCGAACGAGCGGGTGACGGATGTAGCGAATCGGACGGTGTCGAGTCATCATCAACTTGCGGCAGGTGTGATCATGGTTATGATGATGACGTTGTTCGTGTTTGAATGGGTTGATCCGACCGTTGCGGTTTGGCTGGCGGCACTTGCGATGGTGATGAGCGGAGCCGTGCGCCACCTAGACATTGCGTATCAATCGATTCAATGGTCTTCACTCGTCTTGATTGCCGCGATGATCCCGATAGGAACGGCACTTGAGAAGGCGGGCATCATGGCGTGGCTTGTCGACTGGATTGGGCGGTCGTTCGCGGGCTTTGGGCCAGCCTGGGTCCTCGTCGTCTTATTTCTATTTTGTTCATTCCGCTAGCCATCGCTCTATCGGAATCCATGGCGGTCAGTCCAGTCCCGTTCGTCATCGCTGTCGCCATTTCAGCATCCCTTGCTTTCATAACACCGTTCGGTTCTCCGACAAACGCGATGGTGTTTAGTGTAGGAGGCTATCGATTCATTGATTTCGTCAAAGTCGGTGTGCCGTTGCAACTACTCACCGGCATCGTCGGAATTCTCATGATTCTTCTTCTCTTTCCATTCTAACGTTGTGTTAAATAGAGAAAGGCAGACCGTTTATGTCGGTCTGCCTTGTCTTAGGATGCTGTTCCTTTTAATTTCCCCGGTAATTTGCAACGTTCGAAATAGATGAGTTGTCCCCGGCGAACGATGCGTGCTCCTTTATGTTCATGCCCTGCTGCTCGAAGCATGTCGAGCCCTTGCTGTTTGGCTGATTGATCATCGCTTGCTTCGAACATTTCGTTCAACACGAGCGTGCCATCATTCTCGAATCCTGTCACCGTGTATGTCTCCATTCACACGACCCCCTTTTTCTCTATTTTAATGAATGGTCATTCATTCTTCAAGAGAAGGTTTCGTCAGTTCGTCAAATGTCAGTTGCCGTGTGGATTCAGTTCGAGGAATCAAGTCCGATACGGTCAGTCCGATCAAGCGAACGGGCTCGGTGACATTCATCTCATCGAAGAGGCGTCTTGCCAGTCGTCGAATCTCATCATGGTCATGCGTCGGATGATTCAATTTGATTTGATGACTTCTGGCTTGAAACTCGCTCGTCTTTAATTTAATCGTGACGGTTTGGCAACTTAGTTCGCGGCGATCGAGCTGACGCAACACGTCCTCCATTTCGGGAATGACTCGTTCAAATACTTCTTCGGGATCGTCGATATCAAACGCAAACGTCGTTTCCGACCCGATTGACTTACGCTCGCGCGTGGCGATGACAGGACGCGTGTCTCGTCCATGTGCTAGTTCATACAGTTGTTGCCCGCGATCATGTCCAAAGATGGCCTTCAGTTGTTCGGGACGAGCTTGTTGAAGGTCACCGATTGTATGATAGCCACTTTTATTAAGCGTTTGGGCGGTCACTTTCCCGACACCGTGCATTGCTTCGATAGAGAGGGGGGAGAGAAAATCAGCGACTTTCTCAGGTGAGACGACGGTAAGGCCGTTCGGCTTCTCAAAACCGGACGCGATTTTTGCGACAAACTTTGAAGGCGCGACGCCAGCGGATGCTGTGAGACCGGTACGACGTTTAATCTCTCCTAGGATATAGCGAGCGATATACGGACCCGATGTACTCAATAGCGTATTTTCGGTCACGTCTAAATAGGCTTCGTCAAGGGATAACGGTTCGACGAGAGGAGTAACCGACTTAAAGATGTCCATGACCTGCGCGCTGACTTGTCGATAGGCTTGAAATCGTGGTTTGACAAACGTGGCGTGCGGACACAAGGTAAAAGCGCGACGTGATGACATCGCGCTGTGTACGCCGTACTTCCTCGCCTCATATGAACAAGTGGCAACGACTCCACGACTGTGAGGTGGTCCACCGACGATGACAGGTTTCCCACGTAAATTTGGACGATCCCGTTGTTCGACGGAGGCATAAAAGGCATCCATGTCCACATGAATGATGAGTCGTTCCATAACATCACCTTTCCTGTGCAAATCTCTTTTCTTTATTATAAGGAACTTTTGTTCGTTTTTTTAGGATTTTGTTTCGCTTTATTCTTTGATGAAGTGGTTTGATTCGGGAATTGTAACAACGATCCAATCCAATTCTTCCGTTTCAACCATACTTGAATGATAAGAGTGAAGAATAGAATCATCAACCAGGCGAACGCGTAACCGAACGGCCAATCTAGTTCAGGCATCTCTTTAAAGTTCATTCCCCATACGGCACCGAACGCGACGACAGGGGTCGTGAGTGCCGTGAAGACGGTGAGTGCCTTCATGATTTCATTTCCCCGAAAGTTAGAAAGTGTCGAGGCGAGGTCTGTCATCGCGATAACGTCGCCTTGATAGTGGTTGATTAACGTCAATAGTCGACTGACTCGATAATCCGCGAGTTGATAAGGTCTCAACGTTTGTAGGTCGATATCGAGAAAGGCCTCACGTCCTGCCATGACGAGTTCTTTATAAGGAGTGACCGTATCGGACCACCGTTCGATTTCACTCCGAAGACCAAAGATTTCATTCATGAACGTGGCAGGGACTTGTCCTGCCATTTCTCGCTGTGCCACGAGAAGTCGTTCTTCGAATTCATCGATTCCGTGAAAGTAATTGTTCATCCGTTCGGCAAGCAACTCATAGAACGCTTCAATCGGTGAGTTGCAGTCTTTCGCAAGGACCGATTCATGATGCAAATCGTCAAATCCAATCGTCCATAAAAAATCAGGACCGATAAAATAGTGCCCGATTTTCTGAGGCTCACGTTCTAATTGCTCGTAGTCGAGTGTAAGTGAGCCGTACATATAACCATCCTCGACCACGATTTTTGTGACGCTTGCGGTCGTCAACTGCTCGAGCCAATACGTATAGGCCAGTGCATATCGAGAATCTACTTCCACATAATCCTCGGGGCGCGTGTACCAATCCCATTCCATCGTCTATTCCTCCAATTCGCTATAGTAGTAGTATTCCCAAATTGTCAGGAATGTTGGCATCTGTCGCAAAGTTTCGATAAGATGAAGGTACTGAACAAGAGAGAGGTGCTTTCATTGACGACAAAAATCGGTCAGCTCAAAGTGGGCGACACGCTAGACCAATATGTCATGATCAAACAATCGTATAAGGGACTTGCCGGGAACGGAAAGCCTTATTTAACATTAATCCTTTGCGACGAGAGTGGTGAAATTGAAACAAAGTTATGGGATAGTTCGGATACCGAAAAGTATGCGACGAAAAAAATCGTCCATGCGGCGGGTGAAGTGATGGACTATCGTGGTCGGACGCAATTGAAGTTGAAGCAAATTTCAATCATCGAGCAAGAAGTCGATATCGCCCCGTACGTTCGATCGGCGCCGATTCCGAAGTCAGAACTTGAAACGACCATCCGTGGATTCATCACGTCACTGCAACACGATGACATTCGTCGTCTCGTTGAAGAAGTCGTCAATCGTCACGAAGAGGCATACTTCACGTATCCGGCTGCTGTGCGACATCATCACGCGGTCTATTCCGGACTCGCATTCCACGTCATGTCGATGCTGAAGCTTGCGGACACGATGTGTGAGCTGTATCCGTCGTTGAACCGAGACCTGCTGATTGCAGGGGTGGTCTTGCATGACTTGGCGAAAGTGATCGAGTTGTCGGATGCAATCACACCTGAATACACGCTTGAGGGCAAGTTGCTCGGCCATCTCTCACTCATGGCATCTGAACTAGAAGTCGTGTCACGTGAGCTTGGGACGGACCGAGAAGTGACGACGTTGTTGCAACATCTTGTCTTAAGCCATCATGGGAAACCGGAATGGGGGTCGGCGAATACGCCACAACTCCCTGAAGCGGAGATGCTGTTCTTCATCGACAACATCGATGCACGGATGAACATGTTCGAGAAAGCGTATGAAGGCGTCGAACCGGGTACGTTTACGGAGCGTGTCATGGCACTCGATAACCGTGCCTTCTATCGTCCAAAGTTATAATATGTTCATAAAAAAATGGCGCTCCATTACGGAGTGCCATTTTTGTCTTATTGTTCAGTCGACTCTTCAGAAGACTCGTCTGCGTTTTTGATTGCTTCTTTGACAGCGTCAAATTGTTGCTCTGCTTTTGCATCTTTTACGTCAACGTTGTATTTTTCAATCAACTCCGCGTAAATTTTGTTTGCATCGACAGAAGCTGATTTTTCTGTTGCCAACTCTTCACGAATGCGGTCTTTCTCGTCTTCGAGTTTCAAGTCTTTCTCTTTACGATCTGTCACTTTGATGACGTGGAAACCGAATTGCGATTGGATTGGCTCAGAGACTTTTCCAACGACGTCTTCTTTGAATGCATATTCTTCGAATTCAGGTACCATCGTGCCGGTAGAGAAGAAACCGAGCTCTCCGCCTTGTTCACCAGAACCTGTATCTGTTGATTTTTCTTTCGCGAGTTCAGCGAAGTCTGCACCGTCATTCAACTGTTTGATGATGTCTTGTGCTTCTTCTTCTGATTCGACGAGGATGTGGCTAGCTTCCACTTCCACGTTTTCTTTAGCGAACTGTGCTTCGACTTCTTCATCCGAAACGTCGACAAGTTCAGATTTAGCTGCATCGACAAGCATTTGTCCGCGAAGCGCTTCTTTGAACTCTTCTGTGCCGCTCATGCCGGCTTGTTGAATCGCTTGTTCGAATTCTTCTTTTGAGTTGAATTGTTCTTCTGTCTTGCTGAACTCTTCATCTACTTTTTCTTGCTCGACTTGGTCACCATACTCTTTTTCAAGAAGTGCATTCATCGTCTCTTGGAATGCGAGTTGTGGCACCATGCGGTCGTAACTCATGTCCGCGATTTCACCGCGTGTGATTTCGCCGCCTTTATATGTGACGACTGCTGAATTATCTGATTCTCCGCCGCCTGCGCTTGTCGCTGCGTATGTGCCGCCAGCACCGATGATCAGTGCAAGTGCAGATGCACCGACGAGAGCGCCGGTTGAGAATTTTTTATCTTGCTTTTTTGGTTCGTTAGTCATTCCGTTTGACATGTATTCCACCCCTAATAATTCTTTAAAGTTTCTAAGTCCGACTATATCACATTTTCCTAATCATGACAGCTGTTCTCTTGTCTGTACAGTATCATAGCACACAATCCTGTCGTATAATGATGTAATAGAATGTGAAATGATGGGGTGAGGGTAGTGTCACTAGAAGAGAAGGTCGAGCATTTATCATATCAGATGAAGATCTTACTCGAGATTGTCGATTGGACGGACCGTCCGTTTGAATATGAAGTGATTCGAGCGAACTTAACAAAGCAGGACGTAGAGGCGTTTTATCAGTTGCTTGATGATATTCGGGCACGACAAAACGAGCAAATGCGCTATGGGTTTACGTCCATAGAGCCGTTGCTCGTCCACTTTGTGGGTATGTTAGATTCAAGGCTCGACGTAAAAACGATTCTTGGGGCATGCGTCCGTCAAGGAATCGAGTTAGACGTCACAGAGCCACTCTATCGGCAGGTTAGGCTTCTTGACTGAGTTCATCCTCATCAGGACGTCTGCCTGCCTCTTCTGTGATCATTTTTGATGTTTCAGCAAAGATATCCATGAAGTTGTCCCCATATAAACGACGCACGATGGCCGTCATGTCTGTTAAGTCAGGGAACTTGCCATAAAGTTCTTGGAGCGGAAGTGAAGCGCGGAATACGCCGTTTCCTTCTGGATCAAACGCGTGAATCGTTTCAAGCAACAACGATTCTCCTTCAGGTGTCAATTGGACATACGTGTTTCGCTTGTCCGTCTCTTTTTTCGAAAACGTAAGTAATCCACGATCTTCTAACTTCTTCGAGAAGTTGAAAGCGGTCGAGACGTGCATGACGCCATATTTTGCAATTTCAGAGATCGATGCGCCGCCTAACGCGTGGGCAATCCATAAGATGTGGTGCTCATTGATGTTTAAATCAAACGGTTTAATCCAGTTTTGCCAATCTTTTTCGACGGTTTTCCACAAAGCCTTGCTCAATTGAATAATTTTGTGGCTATAGAGCATGGCCTCAGGGCCAGTGAATTCTTTTTCGTGTTCCATTTCGATCCATCCTTTCCGGATAAAAAATCAAAAGTAATCGACGGACGATGACCTCAAACACTCATTGTGTTTGATTGACAGTATTGTCAGTCATAGCAGACTGTACGTTCGAGAGTTCCTGAAGGTTCCCTTGAATTCGCTCGACTGAAGGCTGAATGTCTTGTTGATAGCGTTCGACTTCGGCTTTCACTTGATCAGTCAATTCTTTTCCTTGCAGTTTCCCTGCGGCGGCAACTTGCGATGCATGTTTCGCCACATTCCCAAATTGTTCTTTTAGCGTAGTGATTGTGGATGCTCGATGTTGTTGAGCAGCAGCATCGTTTGCCGTACCTCTCGCCAGTTTTTTAAACGTGGCAACTCCTAAAAATGCTAAGACAAAGCCGAAAGCAATCCAATCTCGACGTTGGCGACTCGACAAAACATTCCCCTCCTCAAGCTCGGATAATCCGAATTACATTCTTTTCATATTATTTTACCAAAAAAGAGTGATTAAAAACCTATATCGCAAATAAAATTTTTCAGAACATTCAATTTTGACCGAAAAATCATTTTATTTTAAAATACAGGTAAAGGAAGGTGATCCTCAGTGGAGAAAGCGAAGCGTTGGGTAGATGACATGCTTGACCTGTATCTCGCTGCGAAACGACTGGGAGATGACACTTGGGCCGACTCCATTATGAACACACTAGAGGCGGGGTATGAAGCGTCGAAACAAACAGAGCAGGCACGCGAAGAATCAATACGAGAAAAACGTATGCTTGAAATAGATACCCGTCTAACCGAATTACGAAAAGAATTTGAACAAGCGACATCTGTTAAGACGCGTCAACAGTTATACGAAGTGGCAATCAAACTTCAGGTCGAGCGAGCGCAATTAGAAGAAGAACGGAAACGTCACCTTGATTCAATCAATCAATCATAAAAAACGAGACCCGTCATCGATTGACGGGTCTCGGTCTGTCTTAAACGTGTGATTGAATATTCGATGCGAGGGTTGTGAGTTCTTCAGATGTGAACGCATCATTTTGTGTAATCCATTTTGCTCCGAATCCATCTTCGTGTCCGAAACGTGGAATTAAATGAATGTGGAAGTGATAGACCGTTTGTCCGGCAACTTCCTCAGCATTCGACAAGACGTTCATGCCGATTGCCCCTGTTTCGCGTTGAATGGCCTTTGCGATGGTCGGGACGCGTTTGAAGACGTCCGCTGCGACCTCTTCAGGTAGCTCGTAAACGTTTTTCGCATGATGTTTCGGAATGACGAGCGTGTGACCTTTTGTCACTTGCGAGAGGTCGAGGAAAGCGACGACCGCCTCATCTTCATATACCCGATACGACGGGATTTCTTGTTGAGCGATTTTGCAAAAGATACAGGTTGGATCGGTATGCATCTATATTCCTCCATTCTAAAAGTCATTTCTGTTTCATCATACCACGGAAATTCAGGCGCAAGAACGATTGGAAGAGAGATTGATTCCTTTTATACTTGAAGTAAGCACTGAAGAAAGGAGGCGAAAAGATGTCGTATACAAGAAGTCGAAAGAAAGAACGTCATTCCAAAATGATTCTTCTATTATCTATTTTCACCATTTTAGTCGGAGCCATTATCTTCTATATATATGGATACAAACCGGCGGCGGAGCAAGATAAGATTCACGTCGCATTTAAAGAGGCTTTATTAGAGGAAGACCGTGCTTTCTTTGAGGAAAAAGTAGAATATCAAGGCGAAACGTTAACGCGTGCCGAGGCGCTGCGGTTTATGAGCTGGCTGAACGTTGAAAAATCCATTCGTGGCGATGCCATCGCCGAAGTCGCACAAGATCGTGCGAATCGCACGAAAGGCATGGAAGCGGAAGGGCTGTTTCGATTGATTGATACAGGTGAAGGGCGCTTTGGCTTTTCAGATTATCGGATTGAATTATTGCCACAACGAATCGATGTCACTTCAGACGTACCGTTGACGAATATTTGGGTCGATGGGCAGCGCGTCGGTCGGATTGATGAAGCGAACGGACGATTCACGTTCGAGAAGATGCCAGGAAGCTATGATGTGAAGGCGGTCGCCGTGGCGAATGGTGAGACGGTGTCTGAAACAGAGACGATTCAATTAACATCTCCTGAATCGCTCGAGTATGCATTGATGCCGGAATCGAGTGAAGCGATTGCGGGACAGTTCGATTTGAAGCGGGCAGAGTTGATTGAGATCGAAGTAGAAGCGCAAACCGGTCATCCGTTAGAAACGATTGATTCGTTGATTGGACAATCGGAAGGAAAGGTTCAAGAAACGTTAGGAGAGCCAGATGGGAAACGTGATGGGAAATGGGATTATGAACGTTTGACCATCGTGTTTGAAAAGGGAGACGTGCAGTCAGTTTTAATCAATCTTGATAAACGACCAGACGACTTGGTTGCATTACTCGGCGAACCAAAAGAAAAAACAGAACACAAACTCGGAACAGAGTGGGATTACGGTCAATCTTTCTTCGAATCATTCTTCACGTTCTTTGGTCTTGAAACGGAGAAGCGATTTATTGAAAAAAATGACGCGATGTATTTATTGATTCAATGAAAAAAGAGGGACATTCCATTTTGGAAGCCCCTCCTGTACATAAATAATTACTTTTTACGCATTGATTTCATGACGAACGATACAATTAAAATAAGGATAATCGCACCGATAAGAGCTGGGATAATCGCGATATCCGCTACGATTGGTCCGAAATCACCGAAGATGAGTCCACCCAACCAAGCACCGATAATCCCCGCGATGATGTTACCAATGATTCCACCTGGTACGTCTTTACCTAGAATTAATCCTGCTAACCAACCGATGATACCCCCGATAATCAAATAAAGAATAAACCCCATCATTCATTTCTCCTTCCTCTGTTTGCCCATTGTTCTTTTCAACGATTTTGTGGAACAATGGGAGTATTGATGTTTTATTTTAAAATGCCTTACAGTTCAGATTATTCCCATGTGACAACATTTAAAACATATACCACGAAAAAAAGTTGAAAATGAAAGGTGTGGTTTTCATGCTGCACGTCGATCGATTGAACGGCGGATATATCGGAAAGCAAGTTTTGCACGACGTTTCGTTTGAAGTGAAAAAAGGAGAGCTCGTTGGGTTGATAGGGCTAAATGGAGCTGGAAAATCGACGACGATCAAACACATTTTGGGTCTCTTGTCACCACTATCCGGAAAAATCGAAATTGATGGAGAAACATTAGAGTCTTCAGAAAAAAGGTATCGTAAGAAAGTAAGTTACATACCGGAGACACCAATTTTATACGAGACGTTAACCTTACAAGAACACATTGAGTTGATGGGGAAAGCATATGACGTAAGTCCTGAAGAATTGACCGAACGGACGAAGCGTTTAGCAAAAGAAATGCGAATGGAAAAACAACTTACTTGGTTCCCGTCCGTCTTTTCAAAAGGGATGCGACAAAAGGCGATGATCTTATGCGCCCTTGTGACGAAGACGCCGCTCCTCATCGTCGATGAGCCGTTCGTCGGTCTTGATCCGCTAGCGATTCGTCAGTTGCTCCAACTGTTTGATGAGTACAAACAAGACTGTGCGATTTTGATGTCGACCCATATTCTTGAGACAGCGGAGCGGCATTGCGACCGTTTCGTCTTCCTTCATCAAGGTGTCGTCATTGCGAACGGGACGGCCGCACAGTTGCGAGACAAGTATCAATTGTCACCTGATGCGACACTCGATGACATTTATGTAGAGGCGATTGCGTCGGAGGAACGGTCGTCATGAATCGATTTACATCAAGACTCGGCAATTGGATGGAAGAGGTCGTCAAATATAGTCGCTACGTCGCAAACGGCGGACTCTTGTTCACGCTCTACTTCACCTTGATATACGGGGCATTCGTCTACAACAACTTTTTAGAACGTATTGATGGGACGTTTCCGGGGGGGTGGATTGCCGCAGCGGTTCTCATTCTCATCCCGCTCGGTCATCGTCCGAGAACGTTTATCCAAGAGGCGGACCAAGTGTTCCTCCTCCCGGAACTAGGGATGATTCGTTCCTATATGATTGGTGTGCGCTTGTTCAATATCGGCTTTGCGACAATCCGAGCACTTCTCGTCTTACTCATTTTATTGCCGCTTCTCGTGCGGACGGAGAGCTATACTGGAATTGAGGTATTATTGTTCGTTGTCACGATGATGTTACTTTCGGCTGCAGGTCGATTGGCAAAAGTGGAAGGGGTACGCGAATGGCTCATCGTCCCGTTCGCGCTCGTGAGCGGCGCATGTCTTCTCATGGATTGGAGAGAGTGGGCGTGGGTGCCCGCGTTCATGCCGTTCATTTTCTTACATGTAAAACGAAACGAACGAATCCCACTCTTACACTGGTTGGCGCTTGAGGAGAAGAGTCGGGCTCAGTTTGAACGAGTCATCAGCTGGTTCGTCGACTTGCCGACCTTGAAAGAAGAAGTGCGGGAACGACGACTTCTGACAAAGCTACTCGAAAAACGAGTGCTCCAACGCGTCGATGCGTCCCGTTACGTGTACGGTCTTCGGATTATTCGTTCGAACGACTCCCTCGACCTGATTCTTCGATTGACGGCGGTGGCGCTCATCGTCATGTGGATGTCAGGCGGTTGGTATGTCGGATTCGTCACACCACTATTTGTAGGGTTGACAGCGTTACAGCTCGTTCCATTGTTTAAACGGTTAGAGGCGATTTCCATCGTGTCTTGGCTACCAATCACCCGTCAAGAACGAATCGAAGGCTATTCGTGGTGGGCGATGCGGTTACTCATCGTGCAATCCATCGTTCTCGTGCTCGCCTCGATTGGGTTTGGCGCGACATGGGATGCGGCAGTCGGGCTGGTTTTATCCATTGTGGTCATTCGTTACTATTTAAGACGGTTGACATGAAAAAGAAGGACATCCGATTCTGGATGTCCTTCTCGCGTGATTGATGTTATTTCTTAGGAGACATGACCGATACGCTCGAACCGAGAATCTTCGGAAGGTGTCCAGGTTTCTCTGTTGTTTCTTCGACTTCACCATATGCTGATACACCATGCTCTGCGATATCGAGACCGACATCTTCTTGTTCTTCCGTGACACGAAGTCCGATTGTGACGTCAAGGAGTTTCAAGAAAGCATAGCTTCCGCCACCGGCGATGACCATGGCGATCAATACGCCGAGTGTCTGAACGCCGAGTTGTGTCAATCCGCCGCCGTAGAAGAGACCGGCAGAACCGATACCTGTAATTTCGACGAGTCGAGGAGAAGCGAAGAAGCCAAGTGCGAGTGTCCCGATGATCCCAGCGACCCCGTGTACAGAGAAGGCGCAGAGTGGGTCATCCACATATTTTGCCATCAAGATGCTCGTTCCGTATGTTGCGATTGATGCGAGGGCACCGATGACGACTGCTGCCCATGGCTCTACGAACGCACAAGCTGCTGTGATGGCAACGAGTGCTCCGAGAACACCGTTGACGATTGTTGGGATGTCTGCCGTTTTACGGTGAAGCATGACGATGGCAAGAGCACCAAGTGCACCAGCTGCTGTCGCGAGCATTGTTGTCAACGCCACGTAACCGAAGAATCCGTCAGCGACCGACATCGTCGAACCGGCGTTGAATCCGAACCAGCAAAGCCAAAGTACGAGACCGCCAACGACAGTCAACACGTGGTTATGACCAGCGAGTGATTCCGTCTTGCGACGTGGTTTCAAGATGATGGTCGCCATGAGAGCAGCCATCCCACCTTGAAGGTGAACGACCGCCGAACCTGCGAAGTCTTGCATCCCCATCGATCCGAGCATTCCGCCGGCCCATACTGAGCGTGCGACGATTGGGTAGAGGATGGCAACGAAGAAGATACCGAAGAGAACGTAGGCAGAAAGTTTAGCCCGTTCTGCAAATCCACCCCAAGCGATGGCGAGGGATACCGCAACGAATGATAACTGGAATAAGAATTTGATGTCGATTGATACGTTCGCCCAATCGAGGCTTGTGAACGATCCGCTTAAGAAGAATCCTTCTGTCCCAAACCAAGTCGTTCCGTCACCGAATGAGAGGCCGAATCCGACCGCCCAAAAAGCGAGTGCCGCCACAGAGAGGCTGATAATTTGTTTGACCGCGACGTGACCGGCGTTCTTCGCCCGAAGCGTCCCTGTCTCGAGTAGTCCGAAACCTAATTGCATCGTCAATACGAGCAATGCAGCGATGAGTACATACAGCGTGTCCATATAATAGAGAATGTCTTCCATGTTCATGCCCTCCTTTTTCTTAGGTGCTTTCCAAAAGTTGACTTCAGTGTAAAACGAAAATTTGATGTTGGATTGCATTTTGTCAGATTATCTGACATAGTTTTTTTATTAAGGAGGGCGAGGGCGAATGGACTATAAATCGAAGAAAGTAATCGGGATGGGCGTCGTGACTGAGTTGACGGGACTTTCTGAGCGTCAGGTCCGTTATTATGAAGAAAAAGGTCTCGTCTTCCCTGAACGCACGAAAGGCGGTTCACGTAAATATTCTTTCCATGACGTGGAGCGTTTGGTCGAAGTGGCGACCAAGCTAGAAGATGGGTGGCGAATTCAAGATATTAAAGAGCGTGAGCGTCGATTGTCGGCGAAGCAGCGTGACGATTTGATTCGCGGTCAGTTGAATTCGGCTTTCCGAACATTTCCGACAAAAAAATGACACAAAGAAAACACAATGAAAATGCTTCACATTAGCATAATTCTAATTAATTTCTGTATAATGTTTTTGAGTTCACAAACACGAGAATAAAGAGTGTAGGAGAAATTTAGAGGGGAATGACGCGACGTATGAACGATACTATTTTAAAAGCGTTTAAAGGAGAGGCGACAGACTATGTACCTGTATGGTATATGCGCCAAGCCGGACGCTATCAACCGGAATATCGAGAGATTAAAAAGACGAGGTCACTATTCGAGATCACGCATGATCCTGAACTTTGTGCATATGTCACGGAACTTCCGGTGAAACAACTCGGAGTCGACGCGGCCATTCTATATAAAGACATCATGACGCCACTTCCGTCGATGGGGGTAGATGTCGAGATTAAGAGCGGAATCGGACCGGTCATCGACAACCCATATCGAACGATGGAAGATGTGGAACGCTTAAAGCCGTTAAACCCAGATGATATCTCATACGTCTTCGACACGATTCGTTTACTTCGGGAACGATTAGAAGTACCGCTCATCGGCTTTTCAGGGGCACCGTTCACATTGGCGAGCTACATGATCGAAGGTGGTCCATCACGGAACTACCATCGCACGAAAGCGCTCATGTATGCAGAACCGGATGTCTGGAATGCATTGATGGAAAAACTCGGCGACATGGTCATCACGTATGCGAAAGCGCAAGCGGATGCTGGCATTCAGGCGTTCCAATTGTTTGATTCATGGGTCGGAACGCTCAGCCGTAAAGACTACGCGCGTTACATCAAGCCGACGACGGAACGTATTTTCAAAGAATTACGTTCTCTTGACATCCCGCTCATCATGCATGGAGTCGGAGCGAGTCATCAAATCGAAGAATGGCACGACCTTCCACTTGATGTGGTCGGACTCGATTGGCGTCTATCGGTACAAGAAGCGCGCGACCGCGGAATCACAAAGGCTGTCCAAGGAAACTTGGACCCGTCGTTCTTACTGGCACCGTGGCCGGTCATCGAAGAGAAGGTAAAAGAAATTTTGGATGAAGGAATGAAGCAGCCAGGATACGTCTTCAACTTGGGACATGGGGTGTTCCCAGAAGTCGATCCAGCCGTACTCGTCAAATTGACGGCATTCATTCACGATTACTCACGCGAAAAAATGGGAGGCAATGAATCATGAAAACAGTCGGACTACTTGTCATGGCGTACGGGACACCGTACAAGCCGGAAGATATCGAACGCTACTACACGCACATTCGGTACGGACGTAAACCATCGCCGGAAGCGCTCCAAGATTTGACGGAACGCTATGAAGCGATTGGCGGCGTATCTCCGCTCGCAAAAATCACGATCGATCAAGCGGAGACGCTTCGTGACATCTTGAATGAGCGCCATGTAGGTGAAATCGAGTTCAAACTGTATATCGGATTGAAGCATATCGAACCGTTCGTAGAAGATGCGGTCGCGCAAATGGCGAACGACGGCATCAAAGAAGCGGTATCGGTCGTCTTGGCACCTCATTACTCGTCATATAGCGTCAAGTCATATAACGGTCGTGCCCATGAAGAAGCAGCGAAGTATGGCATCGACATCCGTTCGGTCGACTCATGGTATGACGAGCCGAAGTTTATCAATTGGTGGGCAGAGGCGATCAAAGAGACGTTCGCGAACTTGCCTGTACCGGCTGAAAAAGCATGTCTCATTGTATCAGCACATAGTCTTCCTGAAAAGATTTTGGCTGGGGGCGACCCGTATCCAGATCAATTGAAGGAGACGGCAGATAAGATTGCTCAGGCGACAGGTGTACCAAACGTTGAAGTCGGTTGGCAGTCAGAAGGAAACACACCGGATCCATGGATTGGACCGGACGTGCAAGATTTGACGGCTGAACTTTATGAAAAACATGGCTACGAAGCGTTCGTCTACACGCCGGTCGGCTTTGTCGCAGACCATCTCGAAGTATTGTTCGACAACGATGTCGAATGTAAAGTCGTCTGTGACCGCCTCGGTGTCCACTACGCACGTCCAGCTATGCCAAATGCAGAGCGAAGCTTCATCGAAGCCATCGCGGATCGAATGGAAAGCGTGATCGTGCATCATGCGTAATTTTACGATTGTCGGTGGTGGGATTACAGGTCTCACCGCCGCTTTTTATGCGGAGCGTTATTTGCCGGAAGACGTATCAATCACATTGCTCGAGGCGACAGACCGTCTCGGTGGAAAGATTGACACGTATGAGACGGGCGAGTTTGCGGTTGAGCGCGGACCAGATTCGTACGTTTTTCGAAAGACAGCCATGACAGAATTGATTGAAGACGTCGGTTTAGGTGATGAACTCGTTCGAAACGGCGTCGGACAGGCTTACGTTCTCCATCATGACGGACTCCATCCAATTCCAAAGCAGACAGTGATGGGAATTCCGCTTGACGTCAACGCGTTTCGTGAGACGACGTTGCTCTCGGAAGAAGAACACGAAGACTTGAAAAAAATGTTACTGACACCACCTGATGTAGAAGCACCAGATTCGGACGTTTCCCTTGGTCTTTACCTTCGTGAACGTGTCGGGGACCCGATTGTCGACCGCTTAATCGAACCGTTGCTCTCTGGCATCTATGCCGGGGACATCGATCAAATGAGTGCGATGTCGACATTCCCGCAGTTCATCGAGGGAGAAAAGAAATACGGGAACTTGTATGAAGGGATGCGTCATCTACGTCCCGAACAACGGGTCGCTGAGGTCGGGGCGAAAAAAGTAGGGCAGTTTGCCTCATTAAAACGAGGACTCAAATCGCTCACGGATCGTCTGGCCGAACGATTGGAACGGACGGAGGTCGTATTGAACTGTGCCGTCGAACAAGTGTCCGAGCGTGAGGACGGGTATCGGTTATTTACGAATCGTGGAGATATCGACACGGATCATCTCGTATTGACGGTCCCACCACGCCTCATTCGTCAGTTCCTCCCGAAAGTCGACAGTGACTTTTTAGCGGATATGAAACCGCATGCGACGGCGACTTGCTCGCTTGTCTTTAAAGAAGAAGATATCGAGCTCCCATTCGTCGGGACAGGATTTGTGACGAGTCAGGAAGCAGATGTGACGATTACGGCTTGTACGTTCATCGACCAGAAATGGCCACATGCCGTGCCGGAAGGGTATCACGTCCTCCGTGTCTTTTTAGGTCGTCCGGGGGCAGATGACATCGTGGAAGCGTCCGATGAAGAAATCATCGAGACAGCGTTGCATGATCTTCGAGGTCTCATGCAAATTCACCGTGATCCGATTCAGACAGTCGTCAGTCGACTTCGTGACGGATTGCCGCCGTATGCCGTCTTTCATGCGGACCGCGTCAAAGCGCTCCGTGCCGAGATGAGCCGGGTATATCCTGGAGTCATTCTGGCTGGGATCGCCTATGACGGAATCGGGATGCCGGACTGTGTGAAGAGTGTGCGGGAACAAGTGAAGGCATTGGGTGAAAAAAATTGAGATTTGATGAAGGGAGGGTTCGGATTGTTCCGAATCCCTCTCTTTTTGTTATAGTTAGAAGCGAAAGAGAAAAAGGAGTGATGGAAGATGGCAACGTATAAACTTTTTGTATCAGACATGGACGGTACGATTTTGCACAACCACACCAAGATTGCGAACGAGACGGCAGAAATCGTTCGTGAAGCAGAGGCAGCAGGCATTCGATTCGCAATTGCGACGGGGCGCAACTATGTGAATGCGAAACAAATTCTAGATGAGGTCGGTCTTTCTTGCCCAATCGTATCGTCGAATGGGGGACGTGTGCTCGACACATCAGGAGAAGTCCTTCATGAGATCGATTTGACGATTGAAGAGGCACTTCAGGTCATTGAAGTCCTTCATCAAGATCATAAGTATGCGGACGTCTTTTACGAGATGTACACGGAAGCTGGACTTGTGGCGAGCCGTGGTGACTTGATTGAAGCATCGATGAAAAACTTGAAAGCGAATGGTGACGACCGCTCGCTCGAGATGTATGAATTCTTTAAGAATCGCTATTACGTCAATGAAGACGTCAAGATTGTCGACGATATCGAGAGCTTCATTCGTGAGGAAGCGGGGCGTGTCTATAAGTTCATCGCGTTCTCAAGCCATCTCGAGAAAATGACGGCGCTTTGGAAAGAAATCGAAGCACAAGTCGAAGGTGTGTACGTCACATCTTCAGGTAATGACAACATTGAAGTGATGGCGCACGGCGCAGATAAAGGGAACGGTGTGACGAAGCTCGCTGAACATTATGGCATCGATTTATCAGAAGTCGTCGTGATTGGCGATAACTTAAATGATGTACCGATGTTCAAAGTGGCTGGAAAAGGGATTGCGATGGGGAACAGCCATGAGGACTTGATTGCTATCAGCGACCACGTCACAGAACGTCACGACGAGTATGGGGTGGCGAATGCCTTGAAACGAGTGATGACAGGTGAGTGGAAGTAAAAGATTTGTCGAGTCATCGTCTCGTCTCGTATAATACGAGTAACGAACATCCGACTAGGAGGAAATAGACTGTGAAATTTATTTTTAATCCAGATATCCGCGACCCGAAGCTTAACTTGGCGGTCGAAGAGTATATCTTAAAACATTTGAACGTAGACCATGAAGACTACTTCTTGTTTTATATCAACGGTCCATCGATCATCATCGGGAAAAACCAAAACACGTCTGAAGAGGTCAACTTGAAGTACATCGAAGAGAATGGTATCGATGTCGTACGTCGCCTCTCTGGTGGCGGTGCCGTCTATCACGATGAAGGAAACTTGAACTTCAGCTTCATCACAAAAGACGATGGCAACTCGTTCAATAACTATAAGAAGTTCACGCAACCGATTGTGGATGCGTTACGTAACCTCGGTGTCGAGGCGGAGCTGACTGGCCGTAACGATATTCAGGTCGGTGAACGTAAAATCAGCGGGAACGCACAATTCACGACGCGCGGACGCATGTTCAGCCACGGGACGCTCATGTTCAACTCGAACATTGAAGAAGTCGTCAACTCGCTCAACGTCTCGGAAGAGAAAATGCGTTCAAAAGGAATCAAGTCGGTCCGTAGCCGTGTGGCGAACATCACTGAATTTTTAGAGCGTGAGATGGAGATGGAACATTTCGTCGAAGCGTTGCTCCATTCGATTTACGATGGAGAGCAGCCAGAGCGTTACGTGCTTCGTGACGAGGATTGGGAAATTGTCCACGATATTTCGAAAGAGCGTTATGCGAACTGGGACTGGAACTTTGGGAAATCGCCGAAGTTTGATGTCGAGTCGAAACGTCGCTTCCCAATCGGGACGATCGATGTCCGCTTGAACGTCAACAAAGGAACGATCACTGAGGCGAAGATTTACGGTGATTTCTTCGGTGTCGGTGACATCCAAGATGTCGAGCAGGCGCTCGTCGGGACTCGTTTCGAACGTGCGGCCATCCGCGAGCAATTGATGCAACTCGATCTGAAGCACTACTTCGGAAATGTTGAGCTCGAGGAATTGGTTGATTTGATTAGTTAAAAGTAAAAAGGTGTTTCGGGATGAATTTCCGAAACACCTTTTTGATGTGATTCAAGAAAGGTTAACTTATTTCTGCTTTAAGGATGTCTAGGTTTCTCTCATAAAAATCTATATTTTGTTCAAGTCCTCTACGGTTACACCACCCAATACTGTTAAAAGCATCAGTAAATCGATAAAACGGAAGAACGCGTTCGAGATCGATCAATGGTCGAATACTTGTGTAACCTTCTTGATAGGCTTCGTATAACTGTAAGTCATGACTCAGATAGTCCCGATAAATCTTAGTGAAATCGACTTCTGTTGAACCAAAACGAACGGTTTCAAAGTCAATCAAACTTGAGACTTCAGATGATGTGACGAGGATATTACCTGGTCTAAAATCCATATGTATAAAACTAGGTCCATCAGGTTCCGGGAGCTGCAGTTTCATTTTTTCAAAAGTATGAATGGCTTTGTTATATAATGATTCCTCCAACAAAGGCTTTGCATCTGTCGCAAAACTATAAAATTGACGATCTAGAAATTTCGGCCACTCTTGAAAAACATTTTCGATATATGTGATTTTTTGATTAGTTGGTGGTGGAATGGAATGCATCTTAGCGTGCACTTCTCCCACCTGAAAAGCGATTGTGGCCGATGAATCTACGGAAAGTTGTACACCGGTTGATTCTTTCAAGAGCAGGGCACCGCTTGAATGTTCATCACCGGTCCAAAAGTCTAGCAATGTCGGAATTGGAATGTGAGCTTTTAAAAGTCGGTAAGCTTCAAGTTCACGAAATAATTTCACTTTCGAGAATGGGATTTTGATATAGACAGTCTCACCATTAGCTTGCACACACCGATAAACAGTTGAACTAAATGAATTTTCAACAGGAGCGGAATGTTGAATGTCCAAATCAAAAATATGGATAAGTTTTTCGAGCAATCTTCTCCCCCCTCAACACAAAAATCTATACATCTGACTAAAATACTTCACTCCAAAGTATAGCACCGGATTGTAGATGTTTGGCAGTTTCGTGAACGATGATGCTACGGATTGCACCTAGAAAAAATAAGGCGTATCATAATTTATGCAAACGCTTTCGTAGAGGCTGATCAAAATAGGAGGAGTAACGATGTATCGAAGGCTCAATGAATGGATGGATCCAAGTCGGATGTGGGTGACGGAACAAGCGACGTTTGAACGGGCTGTCATGGCGATAGGGCTAGAGTTGGAACGTAAAGAAATTGTCGATTCTTCATTTACACGAGTGATCCTGGATCAAGAAGCGATTATTCCGTCCGGAGTGAGTGACGTGGCCGAGCCGGTGGCTGTTATTGATATCCCAATCTCAATTTCAAAACGAGACGGCATCTCACTCCTTCATCTGTTGAATCCATGCGAGATGAAGACGATCACCGGTGAAACGATTCACGCGAAAGCCATCTTATTGATTACAGCTACGACGGAACCGAAAAAGCAGGCGTATCACAAATTGATTGATGATTTACTCATGGATGATGAATCACTCCAAGCGCTCGTTCACGTGCAAAGCCGAACGGGATTATATCACTTACAAACGAACTTTTTGGAAGCGTTTTCTTATTGAAACATTTCATGTACAATAGAAGTAATTGAAAAGAGCGCGGACAACGTGCTCTTTTTTATGGCTCAAAAGTGAATCATCATTCATTTAAAGGGGGATTACCATGGCAAACTTAGTCAAGTCACTACAAGAAGTGGTGGCCGCTCACCCGCAAAAAGCAGCGTATGTGTTTGGGGAAGACACAGTGAGTTACGGACAGTTTTATGGGCAAGTCAAGGCGATGGCATCGACGCTTGAACAAAAAGGGATTGGACAAGGCGATCACGTCGCCCTTGTTCTCGGCAACAGTCCAGCGTTCTTGATCGCGTACTTCGCCGTGTTGTCACGTGGAGGGGTCGTCATTCCGATCAACCCTACATACACGCCTGATGAAATGGCCTACATTCTGCTTGATGGGGACGTCAAAGGGATTGTCGGATTGTCACCGCTCGTCGCGCAGGCAGAGGCGGCACTCTCGAAGTTGCCTCAGTTGAAACTCGTCATCTCTGTCCCGTATGCGGATGTACCGGCATTGAAGCGTGAAGGTGAAATTGAGTTTATTCCGTTCGCGGAAGCGTTCGCACAAGCGGAAGGGACGTTCATTGAAGTCGATGAAGAAGAGGTTGCCGTCATTCTCTATACAAGTGGAACGACTGGAAAACCAAAAGGTGCGTTATTGACCCACCGGAACCTGTTCTCGAATGCGCATTCGATTGGAGAGTATTTGGATATCACACCGGAAGACAAGGCGTTGGCGGCATTACCGATGTTCCACGTATTCTGTTTGACGGTCATTGTCAACGCGCCACTTCTTCGTGGGGCGACGATTGTCATCTTACCGAAATTCTCACCGCAAGATGTATTCGACTTGGTGCCGAAGCATCGTGTGACATTGTTTGCGGGAGTACCGACGATGTACAACTTCTTGCTGCAGACGGCGATGAAAGTACCGGCCTATACGTCCGCGTTGAAACATGTCCGCGTGTTCGTCTCGGGAGGGGCGAGCTTACCGGTCCAACTGCTCGAGTCGTTTGAGCAGATGTTCGAATGTAAGATTCTCGAGGGCTATGGTCTGTCTGAGGCGTCACCGGTCACTTGCTTCAACCCGCTTCACGGCGAGCGAAAAGCGGGATCGATCGGACCTTCAATCGTTCATGTCGAAAACAAAGTCGTCGACGAGCTAGGGGAAGAAGTCGGCGTCGGTGAAGTCGGGGAATTGATTGTACGTGGACCGAACGTCATGAAAGGGTATTACAAGTTGCCGGAAGAGACGATGATGACGCTTCGCGACGGCTGGCTCTATACAGGGGATTTGGCTCGACGTGACGAGGACGGTTATTTCTATATCGTCGACCGGAAAAAGGATATGGTCATCGTCGGAGGTTATAACGTATACCCTCGTGAGGTAGAAGAAGTTCTATATCAACATCCTGATATCGTGGAAGCAGCGGTGATTGGTGTGCCGGATGCGGAGCAAGGAGAAGCGGTGAAGGCGTTCGTCGTCACGAAACATGAAGACGTGACAAAAGAGGATATTCGTGCGTACACACAAACAAAGTTGGCGAAATATAAGCAACCGACTTATATTGAAATCATCGAAGAGCTTCCGCGAAATACGACAGGTAAGATTTTACGAACCGTCTTGAAGAGCGAGGCATTCCAAAATAGTTGAGTAGAGAGGGGCGACTACGAGTCGTTCCTTTTTTACCTTTTCGTTTGACACTGTTACGGGGTAGGGGTATATTAATGGTGAGGTGATCAACATGGATGAATTTTTACATGAACAACCACTCGTTCCGCGTGATGATGCTGAGCGGGAGGCACTCGGAAAGCGTCTCAAACGAATCGAGGGACAAGTCCGGGGGATTCAAAAGATGGTCGAGAACGACCGCTATTGTGTCGATATTTTGACACAGACGTCAGCCATTCAGGCCGCGCTGAAGCAAGTCGAGATGCAACTGTTAGAACGTCATATGCGCAAGTGTTTGGTTCACGCAAGTGAGACGGAAAACATGGAACCTTACATTGATGAATTGATGACGATTGTCAGCCGCATCAAAAAATAAGGAGGGATTTCATGAAAACCGTTGAGTTATCCATACAAGGAATGACCTGTGCGGCTTGTTCGGCACGAATTGAAAAAGTGTTGAACAAGATGGACGGTGTCGAAGCGACGGTTAACCTGCCGCTCGAGACGGCAACCATTCGTGTCGATGAAGGCATTACAGAAGAAGAACTGATCGCCCGAATCGAAAAAATCGGATACGGAGCTGAACCAAAAGTGGAGATGGCGTCACCGCATGACTTACGTCCATTACAGCGGAAAGTCATCATCTCTGCCTTGTTGTCGGCACCTTTACTCCTCGTCATGTTGACGCATATACCAGGACTCGGATTTCATGCACCATGGCTGATGAACCCATGGTGGCAACTCGCTCTTGCGACGCCCGTTCAGTTTTGGATTGGCGCACAGTTTTATCAAGGGGCCTATAAGAGCTTAAAGAGCGGTTCGGCGAACATGGATGTGCTCGTCGCGACGGGAACGTCGGCCGCATACTTTTACTCTGTTTTTGAAATGATTGTACACCCGATGAATCCGCATCTCTACTTCGAAACGAGTGCCGTCCTCATCACGCTCGTCCTGCTCGGGAAATGGTTAGAAGGACGAGCGAAAGAGAAGACGACCGATGCGTTAAAATCACTCTTATCGCTTCAGGCGAAAGAGGCAATCCTCTTTGTCGATGGAGAAGAACGGTCTGTCGCCGTTGAGCTCGTCAAAGTAGGTGACGTTCTCGTTGTGCGTCCAGGAGAGAAGATTCCGGTGGACGGACGCATCATCGAAGGAGAGACGGTCATCGATGAATCGATGTTGACCGGTGAATCGATTCCAGCCGAGAAAACGGTCGATGCTGAAGTCGTCGGCGGTACGATCAACCAGTCTCACCGGATCCTCATGCGGGCAGAACGAGTCGGGAAAGAGACGATGCTCGCTCAAATCGTCCGTGTCGTCGAGCAAGCACAAACGGATAAGGCACCGATTCAACGGCAGGCCGACCGTATCTCTGGTGTGTTCGTGCCGATTGTCGTAGCCATCAGTGCCGTCACATTTGCCGTCTGGGCATTTCTTTTAAATGATATCGATACGGCCATTCGCGCATCAATCGCAGTACTTGTCATCGCTTGTCCGTGTGCGCTCGGTTTGGCAACACCGACGTCGATCATGGTCGGAACGGGACGAGCGGCAGAACAAGGTGTATTGTTCAAAGGTGGCGGGCAACTCGAATCACTCAATGAAGCAAACATCGTCGTGTTTTGGAGATGAGATGGCGCTCCGCCGTGCCGTTATGGCAGAACGCCAATCGACGCATCCTTTGGCGGCGGCGATCGGTCGAGAAGCCGGCGATGGTGTCGTAACGAAAGTGGAAGAGTTGGCGGGTCGTGGTGTCAAAGCGGTCGTTGACGGAAAAGTACTTGTCATCGGGTCTGTTCGAATGATGGAAGAGCTCGGATACAAATTGCCAGATTGGCCGATGCGGGCGATGACTCCGGTCTATGTCGCAGATAAGAGCGGGATTGTCGCGGCGTTCGGGTTGCAAGATCAATTGAAACCGAAAAGCCGTGATGTCGTGCAAGCACTTAGCCAAACACGTGACGTGTATGTGTTGACGGGTGACCGAAAAGAAGTCGCCTATGCGATTGCCGATGAACTTGGCCTTCCACACCATCAAGTCATTGCCGAAGTCCTTCCGGTCGAGAAGGCAGACCAAATCGAACACTTGAAGCAATCAGGTCGTGTCGCCATGGTAGGGGATGGGATGAACGACGCTCCTGCCCTTGCAGTCGCGGACGTCGGGATTGCATTCGGTAGCGGTACAGATGTCGCGCTCGAGGCGGCAGATGTTACAATTGTAGGGCAAGATATTGAAGGCGTGAGTCGAGCGATGAATATGAGCCGCTTGACGATGAAAAACATTCGTCAAAACTTGTTCTGGGCGCTCGCTTATAATAGTCTTGGCATACCGGTCGCTGCAGCGGGGTTACTTGCCCCATGGATTGCCGGTGCGGCGATGGCGTTCAGTTCGGTGTCTGTCGTCTTGAACGCATTACGATTAAAAACACAAGGAGGATCATCATCATGAAAGAAACAACGTTAACAGTAGAAGGTATGACATGCAATCACTGCAAGGCTGCCGTTGAGGGAGCATTGAACGAATTGAACGGCGTCGAATCAGCAACCGTATCTCTTCAAGAGCATCGGGTCGACGTGATTCACGAAGATTCTGTCTCACGCGAGGCGATGGTCGAAGCAGTCGAAGAGCAAGGATACGACGTAAAGGCATAATGACGAGGGGTCCCGAGTGAAATCGGGACTTTTTTTGTTGTATTCAACAAATAGGATGTATGCTATATTTAAGTTGATAATGAGAATCGGTATCAACGGGAGGCGGACATCATGGAAATCATCATGATCAGTGGAGTGTTGGCGTTGATTAGTGGGGGCACAGCGTTTTTGGCGCAACAGCTACGAACAAATTCAGTACGTTGAAGAAGGTGCGATTTCGTTGCCTTCTTTTTTTGACTCTAAACCTTTCCCATCATTTCACGACAATTGTTTGATATGATGAGAAAAAACGTGTTGAGGTGACTTGAATGTATACAATCTACTTAGTCGACGATGAAGCAAACTTGAATAAAATGCTCGTCACGTATCTAGAACAGGAAGGATACAACGTTCGCTCATTCGCGGACGGGACATCCGCGCAAGAAGCGATCCCGGATCAGCCAGACTTATGGGTGCTTGACATCATGCTGCCGGACTTGGATGGTTTTCAATTGCTGAAACAAATCAAGGCCGTCAATGCCAATACACCGACCATCTTCATTTCAGCCCGAGACGAGGACATCGACAAAATCATTGGTCTTGAGATGGGATCGGATGATTACATTGCGAAGCCATTTCTCCCGAGAGAACTTGTCATTCGCGTCAAAAAACTGATTGATCGTGTCTACGGATCGAAGTCGAATGAACATATCGAGTACGGAGAGTATACAATATATCCGGACAAACGACTCATCAAACACGGGGATGAAGAGATTGATTTGACTTCGAAAGAATTCGACTTACTCCTTCTCTTCCTCGAACATCCGGGTTCGGCTTTATCGCGTGAACAGATTCTTGAAGGAGTTTGGGGGAACGATTATTTCGGTTCGGACCGAGTCGTCGAAGCTCGAAACGCTTTACGGTATCGGCTACCGTCTCGTCAGACCATGATGAACGCCATCAAGCCGAAGCGTCTCATGTGGAAGATATGGGTACTCATCCTTCTCATCATCGTGACCCTCGCGCTCATGATTTTGATTACGGTCCGCTCTTCTATCACCCAGTTCATTGATGAACAAGTATATGAGACGTTACGAGATGTAGACTATTATTTGGGCAATACGAATGAGTTGGAGAATTATCCGCAAAATCCAATCGAGTATGACCGACGTCAGCAAGAGTCGCGTTCGGTCAACCAATTGATTTTTCTTCCGAACGGACGAATCATCTACGGATCGGCACCGCTCGAATTGACGAATCGCATGTATCAGGAAGCATTGAATCAAAGTGGTCAAGTCGAGCGATATCAGACGACGATTGACGGGGAAGACGTCTATTACATCATTCGTCAAAATGAATACGATGGTACGATCGTCTATCAAGCATCCTACGCTTGGGATGCGTACCGTCGTGAATTAGTCTCGACGTTGTATTTGCGCATTTCAATTCTGATTGGTGTCATCAGTCTCTTGTCGCTCATCCCGGCACTGCTCATGTCTCGCCAATTGACGAAACCGATCGTCGAGATGGAACGTGCGGTCGAGAAAATTTCGAATCGCCAATGGGAGACGGCTCTTCCGCTAGATCGACAAGATGAACTTGGACAATTGGCCCACTCGATTGATGCGATGCGCAAAGAATTGAAGGAACAGGATCTCGCTCAACAAGCGTTACTCCAAAACATCTCACATGATTTGAAAACGCCAATTATGGTCATCCGTGGATATGCCCAGTCGATCGGGGACGGGATCTATCCGACGGGAGACTTGAAAGGGTCTTCTGAAGTTATTGACGAAGAGGCATCTCGACTTGAAAAGAAAGTTGTCGACTTGCTGTATGTGACGAAGCTCGAATATTTCAAAGGACAAGAAATGAAACTTGAACCAATCAATCTGGATAAATTGATGGAACTCCTTGTCGCGCGCTTTAAACTGAGAGGACAGCTTGATTGGGAAATCAATGGAGAAGGCGGAGAGATGCTCGGGGACGGGGAACAGATTCGGGTCGCATTTGAGAACGTTCTCGACAATGCGCTTCGTTATGCGGAGACATGCATTCGAATTGACTTAAACCGAGATGAGTCTGGCGTGGAAATCATCATCTTTAATGATGGGCCACCCGTTGACGAGAGCCTTGATTTATTCCATCAGTTCTCTCGTGGCAAACAAGGAAAGTTCGGACTCGGGTTATTTATCGTCCAACGGATTGTGACACTTCACACAGGGGAAGTCTCCCTTCGAAATACAGGAGACGGAACTGCGGTGAGATTTTATTTTCCGCGACTCAAACCGAATCATGCTTTAAAATCTAACGCTTGATTTTGAAAACCAGCCAGGAAACGGCTGGTTTTTTTATGGGAAATGTCAAAAAGTCGATTTGCGGGGCGTGCAGAATCCTGGTATGAATGACATGTAAGTCATTACATACGTTATGGGGGATGAAAAGATGAGTAGATTGACCAATGAAACGAGAGCTTTAATTCCTGTATTTAACGAGTTTGGCGAAGCGGAGACGCTCGTGTATCAACCGGAAGGCGTGATGCGAGTGAAAGGGTCACCCATCGACCTATTAGAACATGCATGTTTATACTATGGATCGAGCATTCAAGGTAGAATCGAGGCTGCGCGTCACGTTCTCGGTCCACATCGGAAAACACCTGTTGTGATGGATTGGCACGCTGACGCGGTCTTCTTTCCGACGATTGCAAAGGAGAGCCCAGACTGTGCGTGGATCAATTTTCAGCACGTGACAGCCATCAAAAAAGACGGAAATCAGACACTCATTCAGTTTTTGACAGGTGAATCGGTCAAGGTTCACGTATCCGACCATACGGTGGCAAGGCAAAAACAACGGTCAATCGAATTATCATACGCATTTCAAAAACGTTTCCATGACAGCACATTGCAACACGCTTAAGGATTGAATTCAATACGAAACCCCTCTATGATGAAGAAGAGATATCATATGTGTATTTGCACATCTTCCGAAAGTGAGGGGTTTTTATGTTTTTTGAAAAAATGATTGAGCGAGGGAAACTGGTCATCGTGTTTCTTCTCGTCGCAATCGTCGTAGGTGTGCTGACGTTCTTCCAGCTCCCTAAACGTGAGATTCCGGAAACGGGAATCAATATCGTACTCGTTCAAACACCATATCCTGGTGCGACTGCCGAAACGGTTGAACGTAGTGTGACCGGCGTGTTAGAAGAAGAACTACGTAGTCTAGAAGGAGTGGAGAACGTGACGTCGATTTCGGCTTCAGAGTTCTCAAACATTACGGTCGAGTATGCAGATGGGACTGACCAGGCAGAGTTTCAGGCGAACGTACGCCAAGCTTTGTCTGACGCAACACCAAAGCTACCAGAAAACGCACTCGCACCGACAGTCAATGACTCGCTCGGTCAATTACCGGTTGCCTCATACTTGTTGACGGCAGATGATCGTGAATTATTCGAGGATGTTCGTGCAGACATCGAGGAATTAGAATCGAACCTTCTGCGAACAGATGGTGTGACAGGGGTCACCGTCAAAGGTCTACCGGAGCAAGAGTATGTCGTCTCACTCGACTCCGAAGAACTCAGTGCACGGCAGCTCGCCTTCCCTGACGTGTTGACAGCAATTAACGAAGAGTATAAGACGACACCACTCGGTCGCCAATCGACCGATGAAGGCATCTATCAACTGGCGATCGACAACTTGACGAATGTGAACGACATGGAGCAAGTCATTGTCGGTTCGTTCAATGGAGAGCCAGTCTTGTTAGAAGATGTCGGAACGGTTGAAGAGACGGCGAAAAGTGAGACGGACCTCGTTTCATTAGACGGAAAACCAGCCGTTTCCATCACTGTACCGATTGAGTCAGGTTTAGATATCCCAACGATGCAAGACCGTGTCAACGAGGTAGTGGAAGACGGTCTTGGAGATTTGGACGGTTTTGAGCTTGTTCCGTATTATGAACAGGCGAAGGCAGTCGATGCAATCTTCTCGTCACTGACGCGTGAATTCATTATCGCGATCATCGCCGTCATCGCCGTGACAACGATTGGTCTCACGTTCTCTGGGTCAATCATCGTCAGTTTGGCGATCCCGCTGTCATTCTTGATCGCGTTGATCCCATTACAATTCACCGGGGTCGACTTGAACCAGATCTCGATTATTGGAGCAATCATCGCCTTGGGGATTTTGGTCGATGACGCGATCGTCGTCAATGACAACATTTTACGACGGTACCGTAGTGGTGATTCCGCGATGCTCGGAGCAGTGCGGGGAACGAAAGAAGTATGGGGCTCGATTGTCACGTCGACACTCGCGGTCGTCTTCGCCTTCCTTCCGCTCACGTTGCTATCTGGAGCGAACGGAAACTTCATCCGTGCCTTGCCGACGGTGCTCGCGCTCTCTGTTTTGGCCTCGATGGTCATCAGTTTGACGCTAGTCCCAATCGCGCAATATCGCTTGAACCGAAAAGAAGTGAAAGTATCGAAGCGTGAACCGGGTTGGCTCGGCGGACCACTCAATCGTCTCAGTAACTTCTATGCCGACCGTCTGTTACCGAGTGTCGCGAAACGTCCTTGGACGTTCGGGATTGTCGGTTTCGTCATCACGACAGCGCTATATGGATTGATTCTTCTCACGCCGTTTGAGTTCTTCCCGGCGGCGAACCGTCCGGAAGTCGTGACAAGTGTGACGTTGCCTGTACAGACGGATTTAGAAGAGACAGAAGCACGTCTTGAAGAAATCGAAGCAAGGTTCCAAGAAGAAGAAGGGGTCGTTGAAACATCGATCTTTGCAGGTAGTGGACTTCCTGGTCTATTCACGGGTGGACTCGATCAGTCCGGTGAAAACACAGGGCAAGTCGTTGTTCGTGTCGATAATGAATCAATCGATGCCATCGAGTTGATTGATAAATACACGAATGAGTTGCGTGAGGCATATCCTGATGCAGAAATCTTCTTAGATACGCAACAACAAGGACCACCGGCATCGGCACCTGTCGAGTTCACGATGCGTAGCGAAACGATTGATCAGCTCGTCGCTGCACGGGACCAAGTGAAGGCCGACTTGGAAGAAATCGATGGCGCCATCGTCCTCGATAACATCAAAGAGCCCTTCCAAACGCTCACATACGAACTAAATCGTGAGGAGATGGCCCAAGCGGGTGTCACAGCGAAAGCCATCAGTGATCAAATCCGACTCGTCACAGACGGGATTCCAATCGGCACGTTCGATGACGGAGTGGAACAGCGTGACGTGAAGATTGTCATCGATGCGGAAGCAAACCGTGAGGCACTTGCGCTTGATGACATTTTAATCCCGGTCGAAACGGAAGCCGGTCCACCGGTTGCACCGCTTAGCACGTTCGTGACAGAAACGACGACTGAGCAAATTCAACAAATTCCTCGCGAGAATGGAGAACGTTCGGTCACACTCCAAATTTATGCGAGTGAGGGCATGGATGAAGATACGTTCAAGCAAGATGTCGAGCAAGTATTGGATGACGCGAAGTCTGGGTTAGAAGATGAAGGAATCACGTTCGACCAGTCCGGGGCGAGTGATACGCAGAATGAGTTCTTCTTAGAGCTTGCGACATTGTTCGTCGTCGTCTTGTTCTTGATTTACTTGATCATCGCGTTCCAGTTCAACTCACTCTCGTTGCCATTACTTGTCTTGTTCACAATTTATCTCGCAATCGCTGGAGCGGTCGTCGGGTTGTTCGTGACACAGACGCCGTTCAGTTTCATGGCATCGATGGGGATGGTATCGCTTGCGGGAATCGTCGTCCGGAACGCAGTCGTCCTGTTCGAGTTTATCGAACAACGCATTCGTGAAGGCTTACCGGTCACGACCGCCGTGTACGAAGCTGGACGTGCTCGGATTCGTCCGATTCTCTTGACAGCACTTACTGCAGTCGTTGCCCTCCTACCGGTCGCACTTGGAGAAGACCCGCTCTTCAAACCGCTTGCGATTGGAATTGTATCGGGTATTCTATTCTCGACTGTGTTGACTCTCGTGCTTGTCCCGGCATACTACCTGATTTTGGCGAAACGCCGTCACAAGGATAAACCGTTTACAGAATGATTCAGCTTGAAGATGTGATGCCGTATGGTGTCACATCTTTTTTTGAACCATTTGTCACATGTTTTGGGTGATGTTGTATGGGTATAATTAGAAGAGAGGTTTTGAACAGTATGGGAGGGAATTGAAGATGAACGATTCATATACTTGGCTTAATCGCCGTAAGGTACGACCCGCATACAGTGTGACTGGGAGCCGTTCTTGGTCGAGTGAGCGTGTCGTTCGACCAGACCGTGCGCGTGGGAAGATGGTACGCGACGTGAAACGTGTACGTCGTCCATATGTAGACGAATACGGCAATCGTCGTTGGACGACGGGACGTGTCGTCGTCACGGATGCGTCACGTAAGGCACGGGCGCATGGACATGGCGATACAGCCGTACAGTTAGAGTTCTCGACACCGACACCGTATGAGCGTGTGAAAGAGATGATCCCGACGAAGCGCGTTCTCGTTCCGGTTGTGGCCGGACTTGCCGTTGTCGGTGGGATTGCTGGTGTTGCATATGCACTCCGTAAAAAGAAACGAAATAAGAAGAATTAAAAAAAATCGCCGAATTTTTCGGCGATTTTTTTATTTGAAGCGTTCAGCGAGGATGCGCTCGAGTTCACGTTGCCCGAGTTCACGCATTTCTGCCTCATTTTCTTCGTCGTATGCTTCGTCCGTGAAGCGTCCGACAAATTCAACTTTGCCGTTTCCAAGTTCACGGAACACTAAGTTTTTGCGATCGTTGTAAAACGACAGACGCCTTTGATGTGATCCATGTTCTTCTCTTCCGGTTGATCCTCATCATCGTCCTCATCTTCTTCTGCTTCAGCAGCTTCGTTAGCTTCATCAAGCGCGTCGGCGAGGACTACCGTTTCTTCTTTTTCTTCTGTCCCCTCTTCTTCAGATGAGACGACTTCTTTTTTTTCTTCTTCTGTCATGTGAAACGACCTCCTTTACTTACTTTCCTATCATACCCACTTTTTATAGTTGTGACTACTCAAAATGATGCGAGCAAACGCGGACGACATTCGAAGAGGACATGATCAGTCGCTGGAAGAGCTGACGTTTGATCGATTCTGGCGCGTCGACTGTCTTAAGCGCTTGCTCCATACATCCGAGCCAATGTCCGGCATGTGTCTCAGAAATTGGATGTTCATGATGAATCATCGCTAAATTCCCACCACCGCGACGTTCCGAATACAACTTCGGACCACCGAGCAATTGGGTCAAAAATTCGAATTGGTGTTGCTTCACTCGCTCTTTGTCTTCCGGAAACAGCGGAAGTAGAATCGGGTCGGCATAGACGAGGTCATAAAACGCGTCAACGAGTTGTTGAACGCCGCTTTCGCCTCCAAATTGTTCATAGGCACTCACATTCATTCCCCCTCATACGTTCAGTCTAATCGATTTCGACCAAAAATGGGAATGATGCAAGCTGTTACTTTTTTGACTAGGGTAAAGAGGAGGTTTCCCTCTACAAATAAGAGCAGATGGTTCATAATGAAAGAAAAAAGGGAAGGAGTGTTCGCTAAAATGACAGTAACCTTTCACGTCGGTCGATCGGGAACGGGGAAAAGTGAACGGATGATCGAACAGGTCATTCAAGAACTGAAACAAAACCCGAGCGGACCAACGATTTATATGATCGTGCCGGACCAAATGTCGTTTGAAATGGAGAAAAAGATGGCGACAGTGGACGACCTACGCGGCTCGACAAGAATCCAAGTGCTGTCGATGCGCCGTCTTGCATTTTTGATGATGCGGGATGCGGGAGTGGCGACCGACCAATTTTTAGATCAGACGGGGACACATCTGTTGTTGCGGAGAGTCGTCGAGATGAGCGAGGAACGCTTGACCTTGTTCCGTCGAACGATGAACCAGTTCGGATTTTATGAAGAGTTGAACCAACTGATTTCGATGTTGAAGCGAGGGCTTGTCGAACCTGAACATCTGTTGCGGTTGAGTGAACAAGCGCAACACCGTGCCTTGAAGTTACAGGACCTCTCCATCATCTATGAAGGATTTTTAAAGGTGACAGAAGGGAAGTCGCTGCATGCGGAAGATTACTTTAACGTCCTGTTGCAATTGTTGCCCGAGACGGATTTGACGGGAGTCCGTGTTTACGTGGACGGATTTAATGAGTTCTCGGAGCAGGAATTAGCCGTCCTCGTCGGTCTTGCGGAAAAAGTCGACGTCGATGTGTTGCTGACGCTTGACCCTTCATCGATGTATCGTCCTGACCCATTGTTTGGACCGACGCAACGGACGCTTATGCGCTTCAAGGAACTCTTGTCGGAACGACAACTTCAATCGGTCGACAAACCGTATGACACCATCTATCGCTATACGCATCCAAGCCTTCGCTATTTAGAGGCGACGTTTGACCAGATGACGGCAGAGCCGTATACAGGGGCAGAGAACCACGTCGATTTACATGCTGCTGTCGACCGGACTGTCGAGGTGGAAGCGGCCGTTCGAGAAGTCATCCGACTCACCCGTGAAGAAGGATATCGTTACCGAGATATCGCGCTCATTTCGCGTTCACTCGAAGAGTATGGCGATTTGGCATCGCAGGCGTTACAAAAAATGGGACTCCCTTACTTCCTAGATGAACGGCAACCGATGCTTGACCATCCGCTCGTCGAATTGTTGAAAGCAACCATCGACATCGCCTTGCGTAGCTATCGGGAGGAGGCGGTCTTCCGGGCATTGAAGACGGAACTCGTCGTCCTCGACCCGACACATCGACGCACGTCCGTCGACCGTCTCGAAGCATTCGTCATTGAGCGCGGGATCAAACACTATCACTGGCACGATGCATGGCAATTGCGTCGTCGTACAGGGGAAGAAGCGCGACTGACGAGTGAAGAGCTAGACGTCGAAGCGGAGTTGAATCGATACCGGGAACGCGTCATCGAAACGTTCGATCCGTTGTTAGCGGATTTGAAGCAGGCGAAGACGATGCAAGCCTATACGCATGCCATGTATGCCTTTTTGGAGCGGATTGGTGTATCGGACTGTCTGACGCATTGGCGTGACGAGGCGATTGAAGAAGCACAGTTGCTCGAAGCGCGTGAGCATACCCAAGTGTGGGACGCGGTCTTACATCTACTCGAACAATTGGAAGCGGCAGCTCCGGAAGAGACGTTGTCGACGGAACTGTTTCTCCAGATGATGGACACTGGGCTAGACAGTCTACGTTATGCGCTCATCCCACCCTCACTCGATCAGTTGACGGTGACGGACTATGTCCGTGGTCGATTGATTGATAAAAAAGTGGTGTTTTTGCTCGGGGCAAATGAAGATCAAATTCCTCTCGTCACGACACAGTCCAAACTGTTGACCGATCACGACTTGGACTTCATGCATGAGAACGGACTGCGTGCCGGGAAAGCGACCGAGCACTTGTTTGATGATGAAACGTATTACTTATATAAAGCAGTGACGGCACCGAGTGAGCGTCTCTATATTAGCTACGCCCTCATCGACAGAACCGGTAAGGCGGTTCAACCAGCACGTTTTATTGCTGATTTGAAGGCGCGTCTCCACAAAAACATCATCAAGACACATTTTGCTGAAGCAGGAGAGCATCGACCACGTGACCAGTTCGCCTTTTTGACGAACGTGAACCAGACGGCAGCTGTCACGGCTCTTGAACTGCAACGATTGAGTCGTCATTATCCGATTCAAGATATGTGGTTCGCCGTCTATAACGAACTGTTAAAACATCCGGATGGTCGTGAACGTTTGCAGTTGTTGACGAGCGCCCTGTTCTATCAAAATATCCCGAAATCACTAGACGACAATGTGGCTAAATCTCTTTATACACCGTCGATTCGGGCGAGTGTCTCGCGACTTGAGACGTTCCAAGCATGTCCGTTCAAACATTTTGCCAGTTATGGCCTGCGTCTGAAAGAACGCCGATTGTATCGACTCGAGGCACCGGATATCGGAAACTTGTATCACCGGACGATTGAACATATGTCTCAGACGGTGAAGATGGACGGAAAAGAATGGCGAGATGTGGCACCTGATGAATGTGTGAACTTAGCGGAACAGGCAGTAGAACTCGTGACGCCTGAAATTCAACACGCCATTCTGATGAGTTCAAATCGTTACGCCTATTTAAAGAAAAAATTGACGGACGTCGTCAGCAAGACGGCAGAAGTATTGATTGAACAGTCGAAACGGGACGGATTTGACCCGAAAGCGTTTGAACTCGCGTTCGGGAGTGGGCAGTTCCCACCTGTATCGTTCACGTTATCGAATGGAGCCACATGTGAGCTCATCGGTCGCATCGACCGTGTCGACACGGCGATGGTCCACGATCAGCTGTACGTTCGCATCGTCGATTATAAGTCGAGCAAGCGTGAAGTCGACTTCGCGGAAATTTACTATGGTCTTGCCATGCAGATGCTCATCTACTTGAAAGTATTAGTGGAACAGGCGGAGGTATGGACGAAAGAGAACGTAGCGCCGGCTGCGGCACTGTATTTCCACGTTCACCGCCCACTCGTCCCACCGGCAGGTTCTGAGGAAGAGACGCGACAGAAAGTATTGGAGTCGTATCAGATGCAGGGGTTGTTGGTCGACGATCCGGAAATTTTGGAGATGATGGACCGCTCTGCGAAAGGATCTTCGAAAAAATCGATTGTCATCCCGGTCAAATATAAAAAAGATGGCACACCTGATTCGAATACACTGAAAAAGATTGTCACACCACCTCAACTCGAACAATTGATGGACCATGCGTTTGACGTCGTCAAATCGAGTGCCGAAGAGATGTATGAAGGAAAGATTGACGTAGAACCGTACGAATATAAAGAGCGCCGCCCATGTCAAACATGTCCGTACCAGAGTGTCTGCCATTTTGACGAGGCGCTCGCGAATGAACCACGCAAATTGAAAAAGTTAGAGAAAGAAGATGTATTTCAGGAGTTAGGAGGGGATGACCGTGAAATGGACGAATGATCAATTCGCCGCAATTGAAGCGAGGGGAAGTCACGTACTTGTCTCGGCTGCGGCCGGTTCAGGAAAGACAGCAGTTCTCGTTGAACGGTTGTCTAGCCGATTGCTGGACGAAGCGGATGCGTTGACGGCAGACCGTATGCTCGTCGTCACGTTTACAAACGCGGCAGCTGCAGAAATGAAGCGACGCATCGCAAAAGCGCTTGAAGAGGCGTTGCGCGACGACCCGACGAATGAGTATGTCCGAAAACAACGACAAATGTTGAACCGGGCTCTCATTACAACCATCCACTCGTTCTGTTTAGAAGTGATTCGCGAGAATTACTATTTGTTAGACTTAGACCCGGCATTCAAGATTGCGGAAGAACGCGACCTCGTATTGTTACAAGATGATGTGTTAGAAGAGGTGCTTGAAGAGGAGTACGGAAAGCAGGATACGGACTTCTTCGCCCTCGTCGATGCCTATACGTCAGACCGTGGCGATAGCGAAATCGAAGACCTCATTCTTGGTCTTTATCACTATGCTCGTACACTCCCAGACCCTGACGCCTATTTGGACAAACTCATTTCGATGTATTCGTTCGGAGATGACCCGGATCAAGAAGCCATCCTCATCGAGTTCGGTCACATGCTGTGGCAGGACATTGAGAAAGCGGTGCGTGACCTGCGGAAGCTCGAGGCGGAACTTCGGGTTGCGGGCTATGAGCCGCAGTCGGAAAACATTCGTCAGGCGATTTTCCCGTTTGAACAGTTAGAAGGGGAAGAGATTGTCTGGAGTGAACTCGAAACGGCTGCACGTGCGATGAAGTTTGGGACGATGAAAGCCGTCCCTAAAAAAGAGGAGCATCAAATTTATCATGAGGTGCTCAAACCGGCCTACGATCAAGCGAAGAAGAAGTTGACGGCAGCTGCTGAACGGGCGCGTGTCAGTGGGGCGGATCTATTAGAGAGCGTCTCGATGCAACAACCTCTCGTCAAGACGCTCGTCCGAACGGTCCGTGCGTTCGGAACAGCTTATGAGCAAGCGAAACGTGACCGAGCCTTCGTCGACTTTAGCGACTTGGAACATTATGCGCTTGCCATTTTGCGGCAGGAGGATGGACCGTCTGACGTCGCGGCTCTATACAAGGAACGTTTCGTCGAGGTACTGGTCGATGAATATCAAGATACGAACGAAATTCAAGAGACAATCATCAACCTTGTCGCAAATGAACGAGAAGAGATTGGGAACTTGTTCATGGTTGGAGACATCAAGCAGTCGATTTATCGATTCCGTCATGCGGAGCCGGGTCTCTTCATCGATAAGGCGACGCGTTTCAAACAGGCGGACACGGGAAAACGAATTGATCTCTCTCAAAACTTCCGAAGTCGGGCAGAGGTGCTTCATGGCATCAATGACTTGTTCGTCCAGCTCATGGATGAAGAGGTCGGAGAAATCGCTTATGATGAGGCCGCTCAACTCGTGCCGGGTCGTGAATATGAACCGATTCCAGCGCATCCCGAATTCATGATTGTCGACGGGACAAGTCGTGAATTATCGAAACAGGAAGTCGAGGGACGAGCCATCGCAACCCGAATCCTAGAATTAGTATCTGGGGATGAACCGTTCAAAGTGACGGATGAAGTGACGGGCCAACTAAGAAACTGTGAGTACCGGGACATCGTGATTCTCGTCCGTTCGAAAAAAGGACGAGTTGAACAGTTGATGGACATTTTGACACAGTACAACATTCCGGCTTATACGGATTCAGATGGCGGCTATTTTCAAGCGACAGAGATTCGAATGATTCTTGCTCTCTTGAAAGTGATTGATAATCCCCTTCAGGACATCCCACTCGCCGGTGCGCTCCGTTCCCCGATGTTTCGATTTGATGATGGGGAATTGGCACGAATCCGACTCGAGTCCGAAGATTCTTTCTTTGAAGCCTTGAAAGCAAAAGCGGATGACGATGATGAGCTTGGCGTGAAGTGTGGGGAGTTTCTCGATCGTCTTTCTCACTGGCGTACGTATGCACGCAACCATAGCTTGTCCGAATTGATTCAACAGCTATTTAACGACACCGGGTTTTATGACTTCTCAGGTGGATTGCCTGGTGGGAAAGGGCGCCAGGAAAATTTAAAAGCGCTTTATGACCGCGCCCTCTCTTACGAGCGAAGCGGCTATCGTGGACTGTATCGCTTCTTACGTGTCATGGACCGATTGCAGGATACAGGGGAGGATTTATCCGAGGCGCGTTCTCTCGGCGATGAGGAGAACGTCGTTAGCATCATGACCGTGCATAAATCCAAAGGTCTCGAGTTCCCGGTGACGATTGTCGCCCAGCTCGGGAAACAGTTCAATACACTCGACCAGAAACAGCGCGTCATTTTCCATAAGCAATATGGGATTTCACTCGATGCGATTGATGTCGTGACACGCACGAAATCGGAAACGTTCGTGAAAGAGATGATCCGGCGAGATTTGGATGCGACGATGAAAGCCGAAGAGATGCGTGTCCTTTATGTCGCATTGACAAGGGCAAAAGAGAAACTCATTCTCGTCGGTACGGTTGGAGATTCAGCTAAACAGCTCCAACAATGGCTACAGGTCGGGCAATCTGGGGAATTATTAGCAAGTGAGGCGAGACGAGAGGCGAAAACGTACTTGGATTGGATTGCGCCAGCACTCTTACGTTTGCCAAGTGCCACGACATTCATCGAGTCGTTCGGTTTCACGGTACCCGCTTCATTTTATGAATCGACTTCGTGGACCTACCGTTTGATTGGAGAAGACGATCTTGCAGAGATTGCGACACTTCAAGAAATGATGGCACAACTCCACCATGTGCAACGATTTGAAGCGATTGATTTCCCTATTCAAAATGAGGATGAGACGATTCGTGCCGTCCACAAAGCGTTAACTTATACCTATCCAGCTCAGGATGCTGTGCGCACAGCGGCAAAACAGACGGTGACGGAATTGAAACGGGCGATGCAACTGGAACAAGCCGCCTTCGAAGACCCGGTTCGCCCGATCGATACACCTTATCGGGAGCCGAAATGGCGTCAAGTGAAACAGACCGGTGCCGAACGGGGGACTACGTTACATTTGATTTTCCAAATGGCTGACCCGAATCAACCGATTGTCGACCAAATCGATAAATGGGAGCAGCAAGGAATGCTCAGTCCGGTCGAGGCTGAGACGGCGCGTCTTGCCATTCCTGACGTCGAAGCATTTTTCCAGACCGACGTCGGGCAGGCGCTCGCCGGCGCGCTTGAGCGAGGCACGGCGTGGCGAGAGCTTCCATTCACCTATACCGTACCAGCTGAACGAGTCAACCCGGATGGACAGTTTACGGATGAGGACGTCTTGATTCAAGGGATTATCGATTGTCTGTATTTCGACGGAACATCGTATGTCCTGTTGGATTATAAATCAGATGCCGTTGTTCATTTGTCTGAATCTCGTGAAGACGCACACGAGCGACTCCGTGAGCGATACGCGATTCAGTTGCAGCTGTACCGAGAGGCCATTGAGACGATTTGGGAGATTCGCGTCGAACAGACGCTCATTTACTCACTTGATTTACAAGAAATCGTCACGGTGACAACTTCATAGAAGTTACACGTTGAGCGATGTCAGCTACATGACATCGCTCTTTTTGCTATGTGCATCTTCACATTCTAAATCGTTGACAAGTGAGCTATGGAGGAGTAATTTATTTTACATAAGTAATTGTTCCATATAGAACAATCCGAAACGGAACGATAAAAGGAGTGAACAAATATGACCGAGATGAGCGCAACAAGAGCGCGGGAGATGATGCAATCGTTTTGGCGTGTCCAGCGTGTGTTGATTCGACTCATGCATCAGACGGCACAACAAAACGACCTTACTTTGCCACAGCTTCACGGACTGATGATGTTGAATGAACAAGGGGCAATCACTCAAAAAGAATTGGTTCGCCGCACAAGGATGCCGAAGAGCACGTTGAGTCAATCATTGGATGGACTTGTGGAAAGAGGGCTCATTCGTCGAGACATCAACCCGGACAATCGGCGCGAAGTGGTATTGACGATTGACCAATCGGGCAAACGTTTGATTGAGGAAATTGAACAGCAAGAGGAAGGGACCGAACAACAGTTGAATCAAATCCTTTCTCGTCTAGATGAGGAGACGTATCGCCATATGATTGAAGCTCACCAACACATTGCAGATGGGTTGAACGAAGGGTTCATAGATTGTGAAGGAGGATGTCGTCATGATTAAGTTGTTAAAACGTTTGATTACTTATAAATGGGCCGTCCTCATGGTCTTGTTATTTGTGTTCGCACAGTCGTTAGCAGATTTATTCTTGCCGACATTGATGGCGGATATCATCGATAACGGGGTCGTGACAGGAGACACGGGCTACATTTGGCAAATGGGCGGCATCATGCTTGGTGTGACCGGGCTTGGGGCACTCGCAGCGGTCGTGGCAAGTTTTTATTCGTCGAAAGCGGCGATGGGATTCGGGCGTGATTTACGAAGACGTGTGTTTAACCATGTCGAGCGTTTCTCACTAGAAGAGTTCGATCGTGTCGGCACAGCCTCGCTCATCACACGGACGACGAACGACATCACGCAAGTCCAGCAAGTCATCATTATGATGCTTCGGATGGTCGTCAGTGCACCGATCATGTTCGTTGGTGGTTTGATCATGGCCACGTCGAAAGATGCTAAATTGTCACTCGTCATCGTTGCCGCCATGCCTGTTCTCGTCATCTCGATCTTCCTCATTTTCTGGAAAGCGATGCCGCTCTTCAAGAAAGTGCAAAAACGATTGGACCGCTTGAATCTCGTCTTACGAGAAAATTTGACGGGTATTCGTGTCATTCGGGCCTTCAATCGTGAAAAAGAAGAGCAAGTTCGTTTGACGGAGGCGAATGAACGATTGACGGACGTCTCGATTAAAGTCAACCAAATCATGGCGTTCCTCATGCCAGCCATGATGCTCGTCATGAACTTGACCGTCGTCGGCGTCATCTGGTTCGGAGGCATCCGAATCGATAACGGGGCGATGCAAATCGGGGATTTGATGGCGTTCATTCAATATGTCATGCAAATCATGTTTGCGCTCGTCATGGCTTCTGTCATGTTCATCATGATTCCGCGAGCATCTGTATCTGCGAATCGCATCAATGAAGTGCTCGAGATGACTCCTTCACTCGTCGATGACGGCACGAAGACGGCCGATGTGGAGCACGGGACACTCGTGTTTGATGATGTCACGTTCTTTTACCCAGGTGCCGAAGAGCCGGCATTATCACATGTCAGTTTTTCAGCAAACCCAGGAGAAATCACAGCGGTGATTGGTGGAACGGGGTCTGGTAAATCGACGCTCGTCAACTTGATCCCACGTTTTTATGATGTGACGTCTGGCGAAATTCGCGTGAACGGGGTCGATGTTCAAGCCGTACCGCAAGAGGAACTCCGTTCGAAAATCGGATTCGTTCCGCAAAAGGCGTTACTGTTCACCGGTACGATTGCTGAGAACATTCGATATGGAAAAGCCGATGCGACGATCGAAGAAGTCGAACATGCCGCATCCATCGCACAGGCGAGCAACTTTATCGAGAAAATGCCAGAGCAATATGAATCTGTGATTGAGCAAGGCGGGTCGAACGTATCGGGTGGACAGAAGCAACGTCTATCCATCGCACGGGCACTCGTTCGAAAACCAGATCTATATGTATTCGACGACAGCTTTTCGGCACTCGATTTCAAGACAGATGCCGCGTTACGTAAGGCGTTGAAAGAGGAAACGAAAGATGCGACCGTATTGATTGTCGCGCAACGGGTGAGTACGATCATGGATGCCGATCGCATCATCGTACTTGAAGAAGGAAGTGTGGCCGGGATCGGTACACATGACGAATTGTTTGCGACGAATGCGGTTTATCAGGAAATCGTGAAGTCGCAATTGTCTGAGGAGGAAATCGCATGAGTGAGAAACAAACGACAACGCGACAAACTCATGGTGGGCATGGTGGTCCAGGAGGTCCTGGCGGTGGAAATATGATGATGATGGGTGAGAAACCGAAGGCGTTCAAAGTCACGTTCCGTCGTCTGCTTGCCTATCTGAAACCACGACGCAACACATTGATTGCGGTCTTTGTCGCGGCGATTCTGAGTACGGTCTTTATGATTGCCGGTCCTAAGATCATGGGAATTGCCATTACGGAACTCTTTGAAGGCGCTTATGCGAAATTCATGGGTGTACCAGGCGCGGAGATCGATTTCACGAGAATCGGGCAAATCTTGTCGTTACTCGCAGGACTTTACGTCATCAGCAGTCTATTCAACTACGTGCAACAGTATTTAATGTCAGGCGTTGCGCAAAAGACGGTCTATGATTTGCGGGAAGACGTCAATAAAAAATTGGAACGATTGCCACTCAAATATTACGATGGTCGTTCGAATGGAGAGACGTTGAGCCGAGTGACGAACGATATCGATTTGATTGGGAGCACGCTTCAACAAAGTGTGACGTCATTTATTACCTCGATCGTCACGATTGTCGGGATTTTGATTATGATGTTGTCCATCAGTCCGCTGTTGACGGTCATCTCTCTCGTGTCTTTACCACTCACGATTTTTGCGATTCGTCCGATTTTAAAACGGTCACAACAATATTTTTCCGATCAACAACGCCATCTCGGACGATTGAACGGTCACGTGGAAGAAATGTATACGGGGCACGCGGTCGTCAAAGCGTTCGGTCGTGAAGAGACAGCTGTCCGTGAGTTTGATGAGGTGAATGAAGAACTTTATGATGCCGGACGCAAGGCGCAATTTATCTCTGGGATCATCATGCCGATGACGATGTTCATCGGGAACATCAGTTACGTGTTGATCAGTGTCGTCGGTGGGATTTTAGTCACACAACGAAGCATCTCGATCGGGGATATTCAGGCGTTTATCACGTATACTCGACAGTTCACCCAACCGATTACGCAAACAGCGAACATCGCGAACATCGTCCAGTCGACGGTCGCTGCGGCAGAACGTGTTTTCGAGTTGTTAGACGAAGAGGAAGAAGTAAAAGAAGTAACGACTTATCGGTTGGAGCGAGCTGAAGGGAATGTCGCATTCCGTCACGTCGACTTTGGATATGGAGAGAGTTTACTCATTCAAGATATGAACCTTGATGTGAAGACGGGACAAACCGTAGCCATCGTCGGTCCGACCGGTGCCGGGAAAACGACATTGATTAATCTGCTTATGCGTTTCTATGAGTTGAACGGCGGGGAGATATTAATCGATGGGAAAGACTCTCGTAAAATGTCGAGACAAGATTTGCGTCATACGTTCGGGATGGTCTTACAGGATACGTGGCTCTTTAACGGGACAATCCGTGACAACATCGCTTACGGAAAAACCGGGGCGACAGAAGATGAAATTGTCAACGCGGCGAAGACGGCGCATGCGGACTCGTTCATCCGGACGTTGCCAGACGGATATGACACCGTCTTAAATGAAGAAGCGAATAACATTTCGCAAGGTCAAAAACAATTACTGACAATCGCGCGAGCGGTTCTCGCCAATCCGCCAATTATGATTTTGGACGAAGCGACATCGAGTGTGGATACACGCACCGAGATTTTGATTCAACAGGCGATGAAGCGGTTGATGAATGGGCGAACAAGTTTCGTCATTGCTCACCGTCTATCGACCATCAAGGATGCGGACCTCATTTTAGTGATGGACCAAGGTCGCGTCATCGAACAAGGGACACACGAATCGCTGCTTGAAGCGGGTGGTTTCTACGAAGATTTATATAATAGTCAGTTCGCTGAAAAAGAAGTTGTATAATGAAGAATATAGGTTTTGCGGTCAGATGATTCGGTAAAAGACGTACGAAGATGAGTTTCGTACGTCTTTTTATTTTGTGTAACAATTACAAATCCGTTAAAATAAAAAAATGGGATAAAAAATGGAGGAACGATTATGGTTAAAATCTTACTTGCGGAAGACGAAGAAGTATTACGCATGCTCGTTATGGATACATTAGAAGATGAAGGATATGATATCGATGAGGCGCAAGATGGCGTAGAGGCTTATCGATTGATTGAAGAGAACGAATATGATTTGGTGATTGTGGACCATATGATGCCCGGCATGACGGGGCTTGAGGTCATTGAAAAAGTACGGAAGTTACCAGGGCGACAAGATACGAAAGTGATGATGTTGACAGCGAAAAGCCAACAATCTGACCGTGATTGCGCGAATGAGATTGGTGTCGACTACTTCATTTCAAAACCGTTCAGCCCACTTGAACTCGTTAAAATCATAGGAGGCATCGTGAAGTGAAAAGGTGGTTTAAACAAAAACTTGGACGTGACATTATGGTCGTCCTCTATTCGTTCCTCGTCCTCGCGTTGGTCGGATCGGTACTGACGTATGTCTATATCGAGAACCGTTTAGAGGCAAACGAGACGAAGTTGCGTCAAGTGGACGAACGCGTCGATCGCTTGACGACCATGTGGGATGAGTGGCAAGCCGACCAGTACGACACACGCGGATATCTCTTATTTGGGGACATCGCGTCCCTCGAACGGGCAAGTGCGAATGAAGCAAAATTCCAACAGGAGATCAATTGGTTCAAATCGCAAGTGCAGACTCGTCAAGGTGAGTTGTTCGCAGAAGATTTGCAGCAGTTCCATGACTTTTATTATGACGTCATCATTCCGGTGACGTATGAATATGCGCAGGCACAATTAGATGGTGAGATTACGGAAACGTTTATCGATGCCGAAACGATTGCCGAGTTACCGACGGCGCAACGATTGATTGATCAAGGTCTCGTCCAATTTAATCCGGAGCGTGGCATCGATATTTTAGGGCCGATTGATGAAGTGGAGTCGTCTCTTGAAAACTACCGTCAGTTGATGGCTTCTGAAAAAGAAAACGTCTACGCGGAATGGCGCCAAAACAATAACATTCTTCAATTCTTGTGGATTATGAGCATCGCCTCATTTGCCGCATTGATCTTGTTATTCGTCCAACCGTTCCTTCGTCGTCAAACACGCTTAATTTCAAAACTCTCGATTGCATCGAACCGTTTGTTGAAAGGTGAAATCGTCGACTTGAGCGATCAAATGAAGCGTGAAGACGAAATCGGGACGATGTCTCGCTCGTTTCACAAGATGGCCGAGACACTTCGCGACAATGAACGTCATTTGATTGAAAAGAACCATGAACTTCAAGCGCAACAAGAAGAATTGATCGCCCAACAAGAAGAGCTTCAGGCACAGCAGCAAGAGCTTGAAGAGATTCTCGAACAGACACAACAAAACGAACAACATCTCGCGTACCGAAACGAATTGACGGAGACGTTAGCGTCACGTGATTCGCTTACGGCTTATCCAGAGATTATCGAGAAACTCGTTACGATTACGGATTCGGAAGTCGGTGCCCTCGTTTTCGTCGATGAATCGGGTACGTACCGCGTGACGAGCCATGGTTTGAATGACACGTTGTCACGTCAATTGCTCGATAGTGAGAATTCTGTATTGACGCGAGCGATGACGTTGAAGACGACGGTGCATTCATCGAAACAAGTCGCAAGTGACCATCCACTCCCGTATCCATACTATATGTTCGAGACGGCGGTGCCGGTCCATGACCCGACGGATGACTCGATTATCGCGTTCATCTATTTGGTCCGTTATAAAGATCGTTTCACACAGACGCAGATGGGTGACATCATGTCGTTCGCTCGTCAGCTTTCACTCTCGCTCTTACGGATGCGTCTATTCGAAGAGATGAAGCGTGAAAAAGGGAAGACAGAACGCATTCTTGACTCGATTCGGGAAGCGGTCGTCTATATCGAACATGCGACCGATGATGTGTTTGTGAACCGACCACTCTACGAGATGTTCCCAGAATTAAGTGATGTCAGTATGACAGACCTTGAAGAGGAGTCATGGGAAGAGTGGCGAAACCAGCTTGTTGAGACGGTTGATCAGGCCGAAGACTTTATGAAATATACGAATCGTTTGTTCACTGATGATTTCCCGCATGAAAGTGTCAGCTTCTCGATCCGTAAAGGTGAGATGAACTTGCAGATGTATGCGGAGCGGATTATCGTCGGCGGTCTTTCGAAAGGGACGCTTCTCGTCTTCCGAGATATTACGAGTGAAACAGAAGCTGAGCGACTGAAGAGCGAGTTTATCTCAACGATTTCTCATGAATTGCGGACACCACTCTCATCCATCTATGGATTTACAGAATTGATGGTGAAGAAACAGTTACCAAATGAGAAACAAGCAAAATATTTAGAGACAATTCATGCGGAAACGGAACGTCTGACGCACCTCGTCAACGACTTCCTCGATGTGCAGCGGATGGAATCCGGCAGTCAGATGTACGACCGGGAACAACTTGATATCGAACCGGTCGTTCGTGATATGTTGACGTTTTATGAAGCGTCTTCCTTGAAGCACGAATTCGAATTGATTGCGGATGATGCACGTCCTTATGAGTTGTTCGTTGACTGCCAGAAGTTCAAGCAGCTGATGAGTAATCTATTGTCGAATGCCGTGAAGTATTCTCCACGTGGTGGAAAGATTACGGTGGAGCTTGCCCATCATGAGCATATCGTATCGATCAAAGTGAAGGACGAGGGGATTGGGATTCCGAGCGACGCGCTCGATCGATTATTTGATAAGTTCTATCGCGTCGATAACTCCGATAGCCGCGAAATCGGCGGAACGGGTCTTGGGTTACCGATCTGTCAAGAAATCGTCCGTGGCCATAACGGTCAAATTCATGTGGAATCGATTCAACACGAGGGGTCGACCTTCATCGTTGAAATTCCTAGCTATGAATATGCTGTCCAAGAGGCAGAGACGACACCAGTATCATAATGAAATGAGTCATCCTCGAAGGATGGCTCATTTTTTACGTAAGCGTTCGCTTGACCAATCAGGAGAGGGTTCGTGTACAATGAAGACTGTACAACAACATAAAGGGGGGCATTAGAATGCCACTGATTGCATTCTTGCACACGCACGTTACGAGCTGGATTTTGTTACTTATTTTGTTTGCCGTGGCCTATATGGGTTATAAGAACGGCAACAAGAGTGGAAAGATCGCACATATGGCGTTTCGACTCATGTTACTCATCGCATTCGGAACAGGACTTTATCTCTACCTTCAATTAAACGGAGGCGGCACGTTCTATCACGTGAAAATCACAGTCGGTTTATTGACACTGATCTTCGGTGAGATGACGCTCGTCAAAGTGAAAAAGAAAAAGCCATCAAACGCCTTGTTCGGCGGATTTATCGTATTGGCACTCGTGACAATCTTTATCGGTTACGCATTACCATATGGTCAATCATTCTTCAACAGCTTCATTCAATAAGATTT
>NZ_JAPEHX010000090.1:0-6589 GCF_028823655.1 Exiguobacterium sp. B2(2022)
CGCACGCAGCGAGTAAAGATGAGAGCATTAAGACAGATGATGCGAGTGCAATCGTCGTTTTTTTCATGTTCATTCTCCTTTGAATATGTTGTCACGCCACAATACGATGGCATAACTCCCGAATAAGATGATCTGGCATCGGGCGATCCCCGAGCCGTGTCAACGTGTACGTGATCAGTTCCAAATCGAGCTTCGGTCCGTCTATGTATGGGCCGACTACGTAAAGGTCCGCCCCGAACGGCAATGCGTCTTGTTCTTTCAATCGCCAGAGCAACAGCTCGAACAAGCCGTCCATGTCGTCGAACGACACGTCGCGAGAGAGCGTCGATGCTCGAAATAATCGGATGTCACGCGTCTCCTCGTCATAGAGACGAAATATGCCGTCGCGTCTAGAGCGCGTGATGATCATGCTCGTCTCCTCGCCTGTGAACGCTTCCATTTCGTCGAAGGCGAAGTCGTGTCGTGCGAACAATCGGGTCGCCCCGTAGCGACCGAAGATCGCGTGGAACTGGTCTTTCAATGGTGTCTCTTTTTGCATCGCTACCCCTCCAAACGTGTCGTTGAGAGTGTCACCCCTTACTTAGTAAATTAAATTTATTATCTAACTACACATAGACTATAGCATGCTCTCGTTTATGTTGTAAACGCTTTCTTAAGAAGAAATGAAAAATCGCCTTTCTACAAGAGAAAGACGACTCGTTGTTTCATTGAATTTCACCGAACATCTCGTTCGTGATGAGTGCCGCAGCCCCGAGCGCGCCTTGGCTGACGTTCCACGGGACGACACGGATGTCGGTCTGACGGGCATCGAGGGTGAGCGCCGTCTGGGCGACACGCTCTTGGATGTTCGTCACGACGTCCGGCGCATAGTTGAAGAGTGGTCCCCCGAGAAGGATGCGACCCGGGTTTAACAGATGAATCATATTGAGAGTGGCGATGCCGATGTATTCACCGGCCCGTTCATAAAGCTTTTGAACATCTTGATTCGAGCTTACGGAATCACGGAGGTCGTCGAGCGTCAGGTCATGCGCGAGTTGACGGGCCTCGTTCAAGATGGCACGCTCACCTGCGACCGCCTCTAAACAGCCACGGTTGCCGCATGAACAGATCGGTCCATCGAGCATGATGCGCATATGTCCGATCTCACCAGCGATATGATGCTCCCCATCGATCAACTCGCCTGCGTGGACATACGCTCCCCCGATCCCGTACCCGGCATACACATAAAAGAACTCCTCAATCCCAATTGCTTCCCCAAAATACAGTTCGCCGAGGGCAAGTGTCCGCACGTCGTTCTCGACGAAGACGTGCTGGCCGAGCCGCTTCTCGAGTTCGTGCTTGAGCGGGATGTCGTGCAAGTGAAAACGTGGTGCGAACAAGACAACCCCGTCACCTGCCTCGACCATCCCGTGCACAGAGACGCCGAGTCCGATGACATCGCCTTCCGTGCGGTCGTTCAACGTTATGTACAGCGCGACGATGGCATCGATGAACTCCTCGTTCGTATCGAACCGTTCGTCATGCCATGCCTCGTCGAGCAGTTCCCCATGGATGTTCGTAACGACCCCGTGCAGCTTTCGCTGCGTCGCATCGATGCCGATGACGAAACGGTCGCTCGCCGCGAGCTCGAGCATGATCGGGCGTCGTCCCCCACTCGAGACGCCGAGCTCCCGCTCATTGATCAGTCCTTCTTCTTTCAGTTCATTGACGATGTTCGAAATCGTCGGTTTCGTCAAACTCGTCTTCTTAGCGAGCTCGACACGGGACACCGGCTGATGGAGCCGGATGAGCCGAAGGATGAGCGCCCGATTATAGGACCTCATCCATTTGGAGTTGCGTGGTGTTGTGTTCCCCATGACCATTCCACCTATTCCTGTCATTTTCTTTTAGTATAGCATGTCCGGGAAAGCGGTCAGCGATTGACTGAAACATTCTTTCATCAAGAAATGATGGAATGTGTCCATCATATCGGTCAAATCGAATGATTCATCTGGTTAATACAACGTCATCAGGAAAGAAACGCTATTCCCCCCGCCTAGCGACCGCCCTTATCACACATAAGCCCAAGGGATATCTCCGATAACATTGGGATTAAGGTGACAGAGGCGTTAGACATTGGTGTAACAACGACAGAAAGGAGAAGAATAGCGTTTATACTCGCTTCAACCTAGGAATACGAAAGAGCGCTCGGAAAAGAACCGACGATGAAAACGATTGACGAACAAATCACAGAATGGGAGCCGATGATCCACTATGTCATCCGCCACTTGAACATCCACCAGAACGAGCAGGACGACTGTGTCCAAATTGCCCGCATCGCCTTATGGGAAGCCTTGAACCGAGGCTGTACGCTATCGAAGACGTACTGCTTCCAGCGCATCCGTGGAGCGATTCTGAACCATCAACAAAAGAACGCACGGCATTTGAAACATGAGGTCGCAGCCGAACGGCTCCCCGAGCAATGTATGACATCCGAGCGTCATCTGTTTGACTGGCTCGACGAACAACGGAAGAACCTATCCCCACGCCACTTCGAACTTCTCTGTCATCTGATTGATGGCACGGAACAGACGCTCGACTACTCCGCAAGCCGATTGCGCGCGTATAAGGCGGACGTTCAACGTGAGTTGCGAAAAGAGTTGTATTCGAAGGAGTGAACAACATGGAACCGATTCAAATCAAAGAAGCGATCACGCGTTACTTGGAAGATGTAGAGATGCGGCAACAACGCTCCCCTGAGACGGTGAAGACGTATCGGAACACGTTACGTCGATTCGAACAGATGATGCAGCAGTCGAATGTGGTGTATCTGAAGAACGTGGATGAAACTGACCACGCGTTCCCGTACCGAGACAAACTAGTAGATGAAGAGCTTGCGACCAACACAATCAAAAAATATGTGAGTGTACTCAAGTCGTTCATGTCTTACTCGGTCAAACGAGGATGGATCACATATAATCCGTTCGTATTCGTCAACGTACCCGGTGCCGAAGTAAAGCGGCAATCCATCATTTTAAGCCGGGAACAAGTGAATCAACTGCTGCATCATGCACACAACGCGACATTGTATAACATCTTTTTGATTGGCTGCGATGCGGGGTTCCGAATCAGTGAGACGTTAGATGTAAAACTCGAGGATGTATCGTTTGAGTCGAACGACATCATCATTCGACATGGGAAAGGGAATAAAATGCGGGAAGTGCCGATGACCGATCGTATCCGAAAATCGTTAGAGCGTTATATTCAGGTCGAGCGGCCAAAATCAGACAAGGACTCGCAATACTTGTTCATCATGCCGAACGGATCAAAAGTCCGCGCGAACTATGTGAATAAATATCTCCTGGAAGTATCAGAGGAACAACTCGGTTTCGGAATCACGAGTCATATCCTCCGTCACAGCTTCGCAACCGAACTTTATAACGCCGATGTCAAAATCACGAAAATCAGTCGATTACTCGGACATGCCTCGACCGAGACGACCGAGTTATATCTGCACATCTCGAAAGAACAGAATCAAGAGACGATTGAAGTGTTGAATGCGAAAAATCGAGAGGTTGATAAGTGAGTGAAGAAACAGAATTAACCTTTAAACCTTGTTTAGTAGGTTTGATAAAATCAAAAATGTTAAAGTAATTAACCAGTCCAATTTTTAAGGAAGTAAATACATAGGGCAGTCTCTTCATCTGCCCTATGTATTATTCTTTGTCTTGCTCCGTTAGCACAATGCTCTCTTTGAAATCTCGTACGATATATTCATGTTGATATGTTGATAACTCTTTAGAGTATGCAAAATCACTAAATAACTTATTGATCGTAATGTGACGATTAACAACAAGTTTAATAAGCGGATTAAATATTTTAATCTTTCGGACACGGTTATCATGTACCTTACCAATAGTTGATACTAAATCAGATGTACATACATATTCACTGTTCTGAGGGTGGAACGTCCCTTGGTATCTATGAAGAATCACAAGTGTCAAAAACTCACATAAGTTATCAATATGAATCATACTTCGCTGATTTTTATAATTCGGAAAAAATGGAATTTTCCTTGCTAGCTTAGCAAGCTTCACATAATTCCCAATTGCACCTTTACCATAAATCATAGGCGGTCTAATACAAGCTACTATAAAACTATCATCCTCGAGAAGCGCAAGCCTCTTCTCTGCTTGAAGCTTACTCATCCCGTAATAGTTTGCAGGATTTGGATTCGTCATATGTGTAATCAATTTTAGATTGGATGCATCTCCGTACACACTCATACTACTCATGAATACAAATTGGCGAACGCCCTCTTTTTTGGCCTTTTTTGCAATCTTCTCTGTTAAATCAGTATTTACTTGATAATAGAGTTTTTTCATGTTTTTTTTCATTGAAACGTGGACTACTGCAGCCACATGTAACACAACGTCATATCCTTCAAATGAAAGTTGCTTCCACTCTCCGCTTCGTGTCCCAACAGACTCCACTTCAATCTTTGAAGAATAGTTATCTGAAACCCATTGCTTAAATGAGTTCCCAACATAGCTACTTGCACCCGTAATTAATACTTTCTTCAATATATATCCCCCTATAAAACAAGCAGCATGGAAATTACTTTCATACTGTTTGTTTTATTAATCTCGACTATATAAATCACGCGTATACACTTTATAAAAAACATCTTTAAGTTCTGGATGAAGACGATTCGTGACAATCACATCGGTCGTTTCCTTGAATTTTTCAAAATCATTAATGACAGGAGAATTGTAAAAATTATCCTCTTTTAAAGCTGGTTCATACACAACCACTTCGACACCTTTCGCCTTAATACGCTTCATGATTCCTTGAATTGAAGAAGCTCTAAAGTTGTCTGAGTCAGTTTTCATTGTTAAACGATATACACCAACCCGCTTGGGATTTTGCTTTAAAATAGATTCTGCCACAAAATCTTTACGTGTACGGTTCGCATCAACAATAGCACCAATGATGTTATTTGGCACATCTTCGTAGTTAGCAAGCAGCTGTTTTGTATCCTTTGGCAAACAGTAGCCGCCATAACCAAACGAAGGATTATTATAATGTGATCCAATACGTGGATCAAGACCAACACCTTCGATAATTTGTTTTGAATCCAAACCACGAACTTCAGCATAGGTATCGAGTTCGTTAAAGAATGCAACACGCATAGCTAAATATGTATTTGAAAACAACTTAATAGCTTCTGCTTCAGTCGAATAAGTTAGCAATACCTGTATATCTTTTTTAATCGCAGCGTCTTTTAATAAATCTGCAAAGACTTGAGCGCGCTCTGATTGCTCGCCAACAACAATACGTGATGGATAAAGATTGTCATGTAATGCTTGACCTTCACGTAAGAATTCTGGAGAAAAGATGATATTTTTAGTATCAAATTTTGATTTTACTTCCTCCGTATAACCTACTGGTATAGTTGATTTAATAACCATGATAGCTTCTGGATTAATAGCTAAAACCTTTGCAATTACACTTTCTACCGTACGTGTATCGAAGTAGTTGCGTACAGGATCGTAATCCGTAGGTGTTGCGATAATAACGTATTCTGCATCTTTGAATGCTGTTAAACTATCAGTAGTCGCAACTAAATTAAGGTTCTTATTTTGTAAATAACTCTCGATTTGTGCATCAACGATTGGTGACTGTTTCTTGTTAATCATATTAACTTTTTCTTGCATAATATCAAGAGCAACAACTTCATTGGTTTGCGACAATAATACAGCTATTGAAAGACCAACATAACCTGTTCCAGCTACTGTTATTCTCATCATTTCTTCAATCCCATCTTCAGAGGTCAAATTGTATATTGCTTTTTTAACAAATTTCGATACTCACCACTTAAGATTTGTTCCCGCCAAACTTTGTCCTGTAACTTTATAACTGACAAATCTAGAAGCATCAAACTCGAATCTAGTATTTTTAAAGATTTATTCTAAGTATCCTTATTTAAATTTAACTTTCTAAGAATTTTAGGTTTTTTTACTAACTTTGGAATCGACTTAGCAATCCAATAAAGAGTCAAAAAAAGTGATTTTGCCATTGAAAGTTTCTCAATTTTAAAGTAAATAGTCCAATGATACTTCACTAGACTTAACTTATTTTTTGATAGCGAACCTTTTCTAATACGGTGACTAGCTAATACTTCTTCTAAACAATATAATTTTTTAGCTTTTTTTATAATTTGTAACCACATCAAATAATCATTTCTTTTTTTAATAGAAGGTATTTTCATTTTTTCTCCTAAGAGTCTTGCACTATAAATTACAGTAGAATTTCCTAGAGAATTGAAAAGAAGTCCTTTATAATCCAATTTATCAGGGGTTTTAATTGTTAAACCTAGTTTCTCTCCATCTTCATTTATTTTATCGTAATACGTGCAAGTAAATATCACTTTCTCTTGTCTGATATATTTTATTTGCTTTATAAGTTTGTCATTTCTCCAAAGATCGTCGCTATCCAAAAACGCAATAAATTCTCCTTTCGCTTTTTCAATGCCAAAATTTCTTGCTTGAGCCGCACCAGAATTTTTCTCTAATCTATAATATTTAATTCGTGAATCTTTTATGCACAG
>NZ_JAPEHX010000091.1:0-6465 GCF_028823655.1 Exiguobacterium sp. B2(2022)
CCAAAAGTGGCGTAAGCGTTATGTGATCCATTCATCGGGGAAATGAATGAATCGATTTGTGATGAAGCCCTAAAGATGTGCCGGGATTCATGGGGAATGAATCAATTGGGACATCTTCGTTGAAACAGGATGCTTGATGGACTAAGGGGGAACATCATACGCAAGCTGTCTCAACTACGGGATACGAGTGGGGAAACTCGCTCATCACTTTTTCTCGGGTGTGACAAGTTCAAAACGCGATAAGGCTCGGGGAAGCCATTCGATCGCTACAGGTGTAACCAACGTTACAGAACTGCTTGAACTCGAATATGATATTATCACGTCTTTCAATTGTCGACAAGTGTCGAAACTCACGTTCACAAAATGTTCATATTGTCAGAGGTATGTCCTCTAACATCGACCGTGCAGCGAATTGTCCTGAAAGCGTGACCATTGGGCTCCCTCCCCCAGGATGAGTCGAACCACCTGCGAACCAGATGTTCGAGACGTCCGTCGAGCGGGCTGCCGGTCTAAAGAATGCTCCTTTTTTCGAGTTGGCCGACGTGCCATAAAGAGCACCGTAATAGGCATAAAAGTCACGGCTCAAGTCTTGTGGTGTCACCCGGCGGTGGAAGAGAACCTCTTCTTCTTCCCAATCGACACCGAACGAACGCAAGCGCCGACGAATCAAATGTTCATACGTATTAGCATCGATGTCAGTCAAATGAGCTGGGGCATTGACGAGGATGAACAGGTTGTCTCCTGCCTCCCCCATCGATGGATCGGTTGCGGATGAATTGGAGATATAGATGGTCGGCTCGTCCGCATAGCGTTCTTCCTGGAAGAGTGCTTTGAATTCTCGCTCGTAGTCGTCAGAGAAATAGACGTTATGATGGGCGAGGTTCAATCGTTTTGTTAACCCGATCATTAACACGAATGCAGAGATAGACGGCTCGACGGTATCGCGTGTCGGGACCGGGAAAGAAGGCCGGTCTTTCGCATCGACAAGTCGAGGATATTGCGTGAGCAGCTCGCCATTGAGCAGAACGGCATCACAAGAGATGACTTCTTTGTCATCAACGACGACTTCATGAGCCTTACCGTTCAGGACTTCAATTTTCGTCACTTCGTGTCCGAGTCGGAACGTCACCCCGAGTTCACTCGCTCGCTTCGCAAACCCTTTGGCGATGTTCCAGTTGCCTCCCTTGGCAAAGTAGACCCCTTCATTCAATTCTAAATGAGAGATGAGCGCGAACGTGCCGGGTGTCACGTACGGGCTACTGCCGATATACGTCGCATATCGGTCGAGTGCCTGGATGATGCGCTTATCTTTGAAGTATTTCTGATGAAGGGCATGCAGACTTTGCAGCGGGTGTACTTTTACCATGTCCGCCCAAAGGCCCGGATCTAATTTTGTCTCCATACGGGTGAAGAAGCGTTCGTTCGCGATTCGGAACAACTTCTCTGCTTCATCTAAATAAGCTTGTAATTGATTTTTCTTCATTTGGTCATTCGTCAATCGTCGCACTTCCGATTCAAGTTGTGCCCGATCGGCGCTAAATGTGAACGAGGAGCCGTCCGAATAATGATTGACGGTATGTTGATCGAGTTTGATCAATTCAAAATAGTCATCAGGATTGGCACCGCTGTTTCGGATGACGGAACGAAAGACATCTGGCATCGTGATGGTGTTCGGACCGAAGTCGAAACGGTGCCCGTCGGTGATGACGGGCATGAGTTTTCCGCCGACATGTTCATTCTTCTCAATGACCGTGACGTCATAGCCGTGTGTGGCGAGCGTAACGGCAGCGCTCAGGCCACCTAACCCTGCTCCAATGACAACAATTTGTTTCATACATTTGTCCCCCTTAAGTAAAACGCTCGATTAGGAATAATGGCGACCTTTCCACGTGATCGGTAGACGTCTCCATTTACGGATGACGGCGTTCCCGAGTAAGGTCAGATAAGCGATCAAGCTGATTGGATGCAACCATGTACCGGATCCATGAGATTTTATGTCGACAGTAAGTCGGGCGAGGAGTACGAAGAGTGCCGCACTGATCGTTTGCCAACTTGGTGAAAATAGCCATGCGAACATGGCGGTCAACTGAATCCCGTAATACGTCAAGAAGTACAAGGCGAGTCCTACTGATTCATTCATTCCCTTGAATACGTTTTTTGAAAACCCGCTCCATACTTCTTCATTCGTCTCATACATATCACAAGAGATGAACGGGGCGACTTGAACGAGTGACGTCACTTTTTGATGACGCTTGAACATACGACATAAATCGATGTCATCAATCAACGATGAACGGATCGAAGCGTGCCCACCAATCTCTTCGTAACTATTTCGTTCGACAAGTACATTCATTCCGTTCGCTGCCGCGAATGCTGGGTGTTTCACTTTTCGCCAGAACAAGGGCAGGTGTTGGGCGATGAGCACATGTTGCATCGGAATCAACAATTTCCCGAGAAATGTCGATGTCGGAAATTGAGGGAATCCGGATAAAAAGACAGCCTTTTCACGTGCGAGTGTCGCATGCATGCGGGCGATAAAGCTCGAATCAATGGTGACGTCCGCATCTAAAAAGAGGAGATACGGTTCAGTCGTATGTGTTGCGAGCTGATGACAGGCATGGACTTTCCCGGCCCAGTCATCAGGTAAAGGGACTCCCTGAATGACGGTGAATCGGGAATCGTCTCCGATTGCGCGATGTAATCGTTCATATGTATCGTCTTCGGAGCGGTCTTCATAAATGTAGACATGAGTATTCTCCGGGATCGCCATTTGTAAATTAGTAATCAATCGGTCGACATGTCGTGACTCGTTCCGCATCGGGATGCAGACGGCTGTCGCCATAGCTTTCCCGGGTTTTGCGAGTGGTCGTAAAAATGCCAGATTCACGAGTGTGAAGATGAGCATGAAAAGGGTCACGAACCAAAGAATCATGAGCCTTTCCTCCCGAGTCGAACGAACGTTTCTGTCCACTCGGCTAGATTGCGTCGCGGACGGAACAAAGGAGTATAGGCGGTCGAACGTGTAATGACGTCATGTCTGACATCGTCATACAACTGCTCGAGTGCTTGCGCAATCTCTTGTTTTTGAGCTCTCCGAGTCGACGAGGTCACGCTGTATTTTCGGAATCGGACGTAGACAACGGGCTCGGCATGGCTTTCGAATGCATAATACATGGCACATAAATGAACAGGGCGCTCATTCAGTAACAGGGTCGCCCCCGATTCGATTTCAATGGGACGCATTTCTTGAGGGACTTCTCGACCTTGTGGATACATCCACACCGATTTACCTGAAGTAAGCAACTCATTCGCATAGGCGAGGGAAGCACGCACATCGGATAGACTTCCTTTTTTTACAGAGAAGGCCCCAAGGTGACGAAAGAACGGGAAACGACGCAATCCGTCCTCGTCCATCAACACATGGATGTCATGTCTCAAAAAATGTTCATTCACCATATACATGACGAGTCCATCCCACCAAGCACTGTGCGTACTTAAGATTAAACCAGGCGTAGGAATATCATCGGTTCGAATAAAAATATTATGAAACGTCGGACGAATCTGACGTTCCCTTACGAATGTTGAGAATACATTATTGAACCATTTCTTTTTGTGTGACTCGATCATCGCGAACTCTCCTTTCTAAAAGAATCACCCCAGACGTCAGAATGCTCAGGAAGCCGATCCCATAAAGACCTGCGTTCACGGCCGTGACGCCAAAGAGGGCATGAAGCATGACGAACAAGTAAACGCCGTGCTGGATGAACAAGGAATCGACAGCTCGTTCGTGACGTTGCAAAATCCACGAGAAAATAAGGGATAACCCGAACCAACCGATAAAGTTTTGCGTCGGGATATCATAATAAAAGCCGTCATTTGCCCATTCCCAGTAGCCTTTCACGTTTGCCGCTACAGGATCGATTGCCATATCGAGCCATACGGCGAGAAACGGGACGAGCCATAAAATGTTGTTGCGGAACGTGAAGAGTCGAGCCACGGCAAAACTAGAACCGATGACAGCGAGCCACGCCGCCCCGATGGTGACAGGGACTCCAAATACAGTCGGACCGAATGCCTCGGCATAGACGTATTCGCTGAACGGGAACCCTGTTTTTACGCCGAGTGTCTCGACGGCGATCGAACCGAAGAAAATAAACGGAACAATCCAAACACCTTGTCGAATCCCTTGATAAAGAATCGTTCCACCAATCGCGCCGGCGAGCCATAAAAAGACGGGGTTCGCCCATTCTAGCCAAGGCGGAAGCAAATCGAATCCGACTAAGATCAACCCAATGAAATACCAGACAATAAACCATTTCCAAATAAACGGATACACTTTCATTCCATCACCTCTTCTTTTATTCTAAAGCTCATCTCATTCTTCGTCTAACAAATGCATGTACGAAAAAAGAGCCTCGTTGAACGAGACTCTTAATTGGCCATCCGCTTCCGTCTTTTCACGAACGAGAAAGCGATGAATAAGACATAGAACGGGACGGCGATGAACCAGAACGTCGGCCATTCTTTCCAACGTGCGAACATCATATACGTCACATAGACGAGGCTGATCGTAATGATGAACGAGTGACGTGGCAGTGGCACGTCTTTAAAACTCGGGATGCGGACACGGCTGACCATCAACAGGGCAAGCCCCGTGAAGAAAATCGGTGTCAACAGTTCGCTGACGCGGTCCCCGAACGTCGTGATGACGGCGAGAAGTCCACCGGCGGCCGTAATCGGGACGCCTGAGAAGTAACTTGCCGCAACGTTTGTCGCAGACAAGTTGAAGCGGGCGAGACGGTATGCCCCGAAAAGCGGAAAGAGTGCCGCAAAGAACAATCCATAATTGCCGTAGTCAATGAAAAACGTATAATAGGCGAGCATCGCCGGTGCGACACCGAACGTGACGATGTCAGCGAGCGAGTCTAGTTCCTTCCCAAAGTCCCCAGCGACTCCGAGCATACGGGCGAGGCGCCCATCTAAACTATCGAGCATCATCGCGATGATGATTAACAGTGTGGCGTTTGAAAAGTCACCACGTGCGGCGTAGACGATGGCGACGACACCACAAAATAAGTTTCCGAACGTAAAGGAGTTTGGAACCCACGAACGGATGCGTTCTTTCCACATAATTTTGCCCCCAGTAAGGTCATTGGCTGAACCAGCGACCGTTTGTGAATTGCAGTAAATCTTCTGGCTTTAACTCGATTTGATAGCCACGTTTCCCGGCAGAGATCGTGATGGTCTCTTTCTCTCTAGCTGCCTCATGCAAGTATACGGGGAACGGTTTCTTCGCCCCGATGGGAGAGACGCCACCCCGGATGTATCCGGTCAGTGCCTCGAGTTCTTTCATCGGGACAGGCGATGCTTTCTTCGTTCCCCAAGCTTTCGCGGCTGCTTTTAAATCAATGTCACGCTCTCCGGAAATGAGAAAGAAGGCGTATTGTTTTTTCTCGTTCACGAGACAAATCGTTTTGTACAGTTCATCGAGCGGTTTATGCAACGTCTTCGCGACATGTTTGGCAGAGACATCGGTTTCATCGACTTCATACGTATGATAAGCGAACGGAATCTTCTTTTGTTTCAGTTGCCGAGCGGCGTTTGTCAGTTGCATCTGACTCATCCTTTCGTGACCGACTCCTTTTAGAATAGCAAATCAACCAACTTCACGGCAATTGAACTTCAAAAAACTTTTCAGTAAAGGAAGGAGTTTGGCGGAATGGCGAAGAAATGAACAGTGATTCATTTTATAAGGGGGAATGAAAGTGGAGACGATTCAATTGACGACGCACAATGGGGTAGGGTGGTTGAAACTCAACCGACCTGAAAAGCTGAATGCCTTGAACGAGACGTTGTTACGTGAAATGAAAACGGCAATCGATGAATTTGATCAGGACGACGCGGTTCGCGTCATCGTCCTTGTCGGCGAAGGACGGGCATTCTCATCTGGACAAGATTTAACGATCGAGAGCGATGCAGATTACGGGGAATATTTAGAAGAGGTGTATCATCCACTCGTCCGTGCGCTCTTCTCATGCCGTAAGCCAATCATCGCGGGCATTCATGGCGTTGTGGCAGGAGCGGGACTCAGTTTGGCACTCGCGGCAGACGTTCGAATCGTCGCCAAGTCGACGAAGTTCAGCTCGGCGTTCATCAAAATCGGGTTGGTCGCGGATGCGGGCGGTCCATATCACTTACGTCGACTCATGCGCGACGACCTTGCGTTAGATTGGCTCTGGAGTGGCAGTACGATTGACTCGGAGGCAGCGCACACATTCGGACTCGTCACAGAGCTCGTGGAAGATGCGATGTATACGGAGCGATTGACTTTATATGCGGAAACACTCGCTGCGAAATCACCGGTCGCTGTTCAAGGGATGAAGGCGCTCATGCGAGCCGCTTCATTTGAGGACGGATTGAATGAAGAAATCGAATGGCAACGGAAGTGCGGGGACACGGACGTGC
>NZ_JAPEHX010000092.1:0-6204 GCF_028823655.1 Exiguobacterium sp. B2(2022)
CAGAGTTGTGTACGTTTCCGTTGCACACTTCTGCACTCCTATTTTGCACTACACAACCATCCCTTCATTGAATCGTTATGAATTTATACGAATATCACGTAAAAAGGTTTCGGATAAAAAGCGAAGATGAAATCACGTCTGTTTTCCGCTATAATCGGGTAAACATCATTGTAGCCGTTGCTTCTTTTCTGGAAAGAGGAGGGAAACGAGATGCGTGAGAAAGAGTCCAAACCGGTATCGTCACGGAAACGCCGTTATTTCGTCTATGGTCCAGAGGGAGCGTACGATGAGTATGTGGAACGGGACCCGAAACTCGAGGCATATGTCGAGGACGATACGCCGCTTGAAGATTGTCCGGACCCATACGAAGAAGAAGAGCTGAAATCAAGAGGATAAGTGTATATGTCAAGGTCAGATTGTGGACCTTGACTTTTATTTTGCCTGGAACTTTTTCTTGTCACGGTATGGATTGCCAATTCGTTATATTCGTCTTAACCACATTACTTTGATTATGAAAAGGGAGAGATGAAGATGAACATGAAACGATTTGGCTTATTAGTGGCGGTACCACTCGCACTACTCGTCGGATGCGGGGAAGCAGATGAACTGAAGACGACAGCGACGGATACGGAAGAAGTGGCAGAGGCGGAAGCGAGTGCGCCAGAGGAGACGACTGCTGAAGAAACGGACGTCCAAGAAAGCGAACTTGGCACGAACAAGATCTATATGAAAAATAAGGCAGTCACAATCACGGAGACGATGGGACCGATTCAGTTCGCCATCGACAAAGTGCAGACGTCACGTCTCACAGTCGCAGAAGCTTATAGCGACTTATTCGATGGACAAGAAGAGGTGACCGTCGTCGCGATGAACATGATCGTCGAGAACACGGTCGACGAGACGATGAGTTTCCATCCGAACCAGGCGACGCTCGTGACGAACACGGGGGAGCAGGTGTCTTCGGACTTGTGGTTCTCAGATGACGTCGGTGGCGAATTCATGGGGAAAGTGAAGAAAGAAGGGAACGTTCTCTTCTTCGTGAAGGCGAAGCCAGAAGAGCTGACGGACTTGAAAGTCGTCATCGATGGACCGTTTAACGAGAACTTCGACAAAGTGGCAGAAGAACGCTACGAATATACGATCAACGTGACGAAATAAGATGAAGCGTGCCGAACGAGTGTCGGCACGTTTTTTGTATGGTCATTGGAAAATGAGTAGAGGAATTATCATAAAACAAATGATTATTTCTAATTAGATGGGTACATATTCAATATAAGTCATTGTCCGACGAGATTTTCGAATAGGAGGGAGCGTGTCATGAAGGTTCGACATTGGTTGTTCACATTGCCTCTCGTATTTCTGATTGGATGCGGTGAGACGGATGAGGCGACGAGTTCTGAAACTATTGAGCAGACCGAACAGACAACAGATGAAGAAGCCACTTCTTCATCAGAAGGAAGTGAATCGAGCAAGGATGAAGATACGTCAGAAGGGATTGGTGGTTCTGAAGAGTTTGAAGTAGAAGAGAATGAGCTTGGCATCAGTCAAATTTACATGAAAAATCGTAACCTAGGTATTGAAGAAAAGATTGGTCCAATCATTTTTCAGATTGATAAAGTGCAAACCCTTCGATTACAGGTTGCTTCTGATTTTCGTTTCATGTTCGATGAAAAAAAAGAAGTGACCATTGTTTCGTTCAACGTGATTGTCGAAAATACGAGTGACGACACGGTCTCATTTCATCCGAATCAGGCCCGCCTTGTCACGAACACAGGAGAACAGGTAGACGCTGATCTAATCATTTCGGAAGATGTCGGAGGAGAATTTTTAGGTAAAGTGAAGAAAGAGGGCGGGGTACTCTTTCATGTAGATTCGATGCCAGCAGAGTTGACCGAAGTGCGTTTTGTCGTAGAGGGTCCGTATAACGACCAATTCAATACGATTGCGGAAGACCGTTACGAATACACAATCGATGTATCGAAATAAATAAAGGGCGTGCCGAAACCAAACGGCACGCCCTCTTTGTCTAGTCTAAACCTGAACGATAGAGGATAATGAAGATATCCCATCTTTTAGGAGGTCAGTGATGAAGGATGTCTCTCTACTCAAATATGACCAAAAGCTCCATTATGAATGGTCGAGTCATGTCTTGGAAGAAACGGAGGATTACGTATTATTGTATGCGGGGCCGGGGCGGAAGCTCCAGCATCATACACGAGGTGCCTGTTATACATACGATTCTCATTCACTGGAGTGCTTTATGCGACATGAAGGCTTCACGCTGCAACTCGATTTAGAACAGGACGGCACGATGCGCGGGTACTCCAATATCGGTCTCCCTCCGAAAATTACGGATGAGGAGATTCGTTTCATTGACTTGGATGTCGACCTCGTTGCGAGAGAATCAGGTGAATGGCAACTCGTCGATGAAGAGGAGTTTGACATCAACCGAGTACGATACGGTTATCCAGATGCATTGGTTGAACAGGTATGGCACACCGTCGCTGAAGTGAAACGACGAATCGAGCATCAGCAATTTCCGTTTGACGGTTCGTTAGAGCGGCGTCTCATCGAACTCGCTCAAAGAGAGATGCCTCACTTCCTCTGATGCGGTAACGGGATCGACAACACGTCCCAGTCATTGCCTGCAAATAGCTTCGATAGATAGACAATCTGTCCGACATGATAGCCGTAATGCGACACTTGTCGCTCAATCGCATCGATCACAGAGTGGGCTTCCCCGCGAATCATGACGTCTTTTCCTAAGTCTTCTGGTGTGAGAGCGGCCAAGACGTCGTCTAACAGTTGCCAACGCTCGTCCCACACCTGCATCAGTTCATCCCGGGACAGCTGTTGGTCCTCGAACTCGGCGTCGCGATTACGGTCCGGCTTCTCGCCGTCCGTCGTCAAGAAGTCGGTCCAGCGCGATTTCATGTTGTTCGCCATGTGCTGGATGATGAGGGCGAGGGAGAGCGTATCGGGCGCAAGCGTCTTGTGCAGGTCCTCGTCACTCACTTGGACGAGTGCGCGCTCGGCGAGTTGTTTCTGGCTGTTGAACGTGGCACGTACGGTATCGAGATATTGTGTTTCAAACATGAGAAATCCTCCTTTAGTATGTAAGCTATTTGTTTATACCCCATCATTGAACTTCTCAATGATGACTACGAAAAAAGCGTAGGATTTAGCGTCCTACGCTTTCGTTTACGCATGTTCCAACCGAAAATCTTCCCAATGATCGCGAGCTTGATTTCGAATTCGCTCCGATACTTCCTTACTGCTGAGGAGGATCCCGTACCAGCGCCGCGCATCTTCGTAATAGTCGAGCGCAGCCGAAAGGTCGGCAATCCGTAGCATAAGTTGATCGTACGGTAATCCAGTTCGAATCGGGTCCGTGTACGCCTCTTGCACCTCGTTGTATTTGTCGAGCGTCCGCTGCATCCATCCCTTCTCAGACGCCGTATCTCCCATCAATCGATACATCCAGACGATCCGCATCCCGAGCATGGCGACGACGGACGGCTTTTGTCCGCTCAACTGGGCCGTCATGACCGCAAACTTGTATAAGAGGATGACGTGCTCGTTCGTCCGGTCACCTTTTAGGACATCCGGGTTCACTTGGTTGAAGTAATGCGTCTCGAGTGCTTCCCGGTTATGCTTTCGCACCTTGTCGAACGAGTCGTGGAAGACGAGGTGACAGTGACCGCAGACGGTCGGCTCATACAAATACGGGTTCGGTCCGTCATACGTCGTATAGCCGTCCTTTTCGACCTCGAGCGGTCGGATGTGACGTGACAACACGCGCTGGGTCTTGCTTTCCTGTAAACAATACGGACATTTGACTTTCTTCAAAAACAAATGTTCTGCCATCTCGTCACCTCACACATAGACGTTGACGAGCAATCCGCGAATCTCACCGACCTGGTCGAGGAGGAAGAGGCGCGAGGCTTCCCCTGAGATGACCTGGTCCGTCAGCGCGAGGAGCTTCTGGTCGACTTGTTCGACGACCTTATAGATCTTCGCACGTCCCCGGCGATTGAATCCGCGTTTGTCCTCGAGGCGGAGTGCCGCGTCAACGGCCTCTTTCATAAAGTCTTTGATCATTTTCTTATAATCGGTTAGCGCCTCGACCGTCTGGCTCTCAGCGAGAAGCTCTCCTTGTTCCTGGATCGCGGCGATTTGGCGATGGAACCGCTCGTGCTCGCGGTCTTCACGTTTTTGACCGATGACGTTTTGGAAGGAGACGCCGGGTTCGACTTCGGGGCGTTTTGCCTTACTTGAGCCGAGGAGCGATTGCGTCTCCATGATGCGACGAATGTCCATATGGGCAACCGTCCTTTCTTTAGGTTAGTTCAATAATTGTAACACGCCTTGCGGCAATGCGTTCGACTGCGCAATCATCGCCATGCCAGACTGATTCAAGATGTTAAGGCGGGCGAAGTCCATCATTTCACGGGCCATATCGGCATCACGGATTCGTGACTCGGATGCCGTCAAGTTCTCAGAACCGATGGCGACGACGCTGACGTTCGCCTCAAGCCGGTTTTGGATCGCCCCGAGCTTCGAGCGTTCGAGTGACACACGGTTGATGGCTGCATCGAACTTCGCGATCGCTTCTCCCGCTTTGTCTGGCGTCAATACGCTGAGGGAGTAGTAAGAAACATCTACTGTCGCTTGATTGTTGTCATGGTCGACGGGAGATAACGCTCCGCCTCCCGCTGTCGTTGTCGTGATACCGAGTGCGTGCGCCCGCATGTCTTCGACGTTCAAGACGACGGCCTCGTTATTACCGGCCCCGATTTGGAAGAAGAGCGTGCTCGCGCCCTGCATGTATTCCCCGTTCATGATCTTCTTCGAGTTGAACTCGGTCGTCTCGGCGATTCGTGTCACTTCTTCCGTCAAGGCGTTGATCTCTTCTTGAACGGCTTTCGCATCGTCCTCGCTGAGCGTCCCGTTCGCCGCTTGGACAGACAGTTCACGCATGCGCTGGAGGAGGGAATGCGTCTCGTTCATTCCACCTTCGAGTGTCTGGGTGAGCGAGATGCCGTCGAGCGTGTTGCGCTCAGCCATCGAGAGCGAGTCGAGGCGCATCCGCATCTTCTCGGAGATGGCAAGTCCTGCCGCGTCATCCGACGCCTTGTTGATGCGGACACCGCTCGAAAGTCGGTCCATCGTTTTCTTCATCGACGCCTGGTTCAACGAGAGTGACGTATAGGCCTTCAACGCTTGGACGTTATTGGTAATTTTCATAGCGGTTTCCTCCAGTCGGGACAGATTGTGTTTTCGCGCGTTCCATCGCCTCGCTCCACGTCTTGTCGAGGTCGCTAGCGAGCGTATGTAGTTCTGCGATCTTTTGCTGATCCTGGTCGATGATCGCCTCGACACTGGCATTCGCCATATAGAGATAGATTTCATCGAGTTGCGCCGCGATGATGCCACCGCCGTCATGAAGTCCTTGATGGAGCTTGACCAACAGCTCGCGCGCTTGGCGCAGGTGACGATTTCGTTCAGCGATTGTCGAGCCTTGGGCGCGTTCGTAATGATATGTGAGTGCGTGTAACATCGCCTGTGTCAGTTCTTCAGGCCTCATTTCATATAACTGGGTTGGGTTCATCTTGGTTCTCCTTTAATGGAATCGAGTTCTTCTATCAACAGCAACACTTCCGCCATCACGTCATACAGCTGCGGGGGGATGGCGTCCCCTAAGTCGAGGTCGAGCAAGTGTCCGAGCAAGGAATGGTCGTTCTCGACCGCCACGCCTCGGGCACGTGCCTCTTGTAGAATCTTTTCAGCGACGGATCCCGTTCCGCGGGCGACGATGACGGGCGCTTTGTCCGTCGATTCGTCATAGCGGACGACCGCGGCCGTCTTTCGTTTCGTCAAATCCATGCGTTGGTACATCGTGTCCTCCTAAATTCTGAAGTCATAGCCGGTCGTCGGTGTTACCGTAGGCTCATCGACGACGCGCTCGGCTTTCGTGAGCGGTTTGAACTGGGTCGTCACGCTCTTATAGCCGATCGTCTCGAGCGTCTGTTCGATCTTGCCGAGGAGCGGGCGGGCGAGTCGTTCGACCGTCGCATCGTCATGCTCGAGCGTGAGGCGGAGGTTCCGGTCTTTCGCTTCGAGTTTGACACCGATCTCGCCGAGGCGAGGCGTCTCTAAGCGGATATAAAGAACGCTGTTCTCCCAGTCGACGACGTCACCGGC
>NZ_JAPEHX010000093.1:0-5526 GCF_028823655.1 Exiguobacterium sp. B2(2022)
GGGCTGCTCGTCTTGTTTTTGGCAAATATGGGTGCAACAAATGGGGGTTGTCGCAGCAATGCTTTCAAAAAGAGTGTCGTGGAGGGGAATCCACGTGACGTGATTGGTTTGGGGAACGTGCACGTCAAGCTTTTAGGAAGCTACATCTAGAGTATAGTTGATAACGATTCTCATTGTCAATGAGAATTGCGAAAAAAATATCCATACGTGCGAACACATATGGATAGGATCTCGAATTAGTTCGAGGCCACGCCTTTTTGAACCGTGAATCGAATGAGACTGAACAAGTATCTCGTGAAGAAGAGCGCGAACGCATAAAATAGCGCGATGAACGGTGACTGGAGGTCGATCCCAGGAATGTTCATCAAAAACTCTAAGACGAGAATCGATAGCAAGAATACGTAAAGGGCAGCGTCTAAATAAAGTGGCATGAGACGACCCCGTTGATGCCAAAACGTACGGATCAGTGGTGCGACGGTCATTCCGATGATCCGTTCGGCAAAACCGATACTAAGTACGGCGATCAAGAAAGATGGGACGGTGTTAAATGCCACTAAATCTGAGAATACGAGTCCTGAAATGAGTAAGAGTGGGCCGATGACGATCATCATCGAGAGCGACGTACGGAAAAAGATCCATAAGTTTTGTTGAATCGAACGAATTCCCCCGAGTGCCGATTGTTGAAGCGTCTTCCCACGTTTATAGTCAATCGCGAACGAGCTGATAAACATAATTCCAAACAAAGATAACAAAACTGACATGAACGATGTTTCCCCTTTTCTGAATAAATCCTGATGTACCAACCTGAACCAAAGTCTAGCCTAGTTTAACGATTCGTTTCGAGAAAGTAAAGCGAGAAAACATGCTCAAGTATGAAGTGTTCAAGTTATTAAGAGGCTAGGATGAAGCGATTTCGACCAGATTCTTTTGCGTGATATAACGCTTCGTCTGCGTGCTTCAACACACTATCGATTTCAATATCGTTCGAATGGCAGGCTCCCAGCGAAACGGTGATGTGTAGCGTACCTGCGCTCGTTTCAAATGGAAACGACGAAACCTTTTCTCGGATAGATTCTGCGAGGCGAGACACTTCATCCCGCGTAGCGTGAGGCATGACGATTAAAAATTCTTCTCCACCGAAGCGACCGACCAAATGCCGCTCTTCACTTTCGTTGACGAGAAGCATACCGAGTTCACGTAACACGTCATCGCCGACGTCGTGCCCGTACGTGTCATTCACCCGCTTGAAGTGATCAATATCGACTAAGATTAACGCATATTCTTCTGCCTCGACCGTCAAGTTAGCCATCGCTTCATTCAATAAACGACGGTTGGCAATTCCGGTGAGCGCATCAGTGCGCGCAAGCTGTTGTTGATGTTGGACGTTCTCAAAGTGACGGCGTAATTCGAGCAATAACCGATAGGCGGCACAAGCTCCACCATAAGACATTAACGTGTAGACGATTAAGACGGGATAGAACAAGTTTAGTGGAAGCGCAGCATAAATCGCTGCTCCAAAGATGGCAATGCTGATTGTAGTGAACACGAGCAAAGTTGGCCGAGTATTATCCATGCGTTTCCGTAAAAGACCTGTTAAGACGACTAACGTAACTATTGTGGCGATGGCTAGATAGAGACCGAGCATGCTACCGTCTGTAAAGAACAGAACTAGGGAACGACCGATTAATAATATGATACCTGCGACAGCACCACTCACCCATCCCCCGAACAGAACGGCAAGCAAAACGGGAATATTACGTAGGTCGATGAGTATCCCCTCGAGCGGTAAGGCATTCACTAAAAGGAGGATGGCAATCAATCCGGTCTGTACCCCAAGTAAGATCCTTCCCTTGAGAGGAGACTGTGGTGTCAGACGAGGGCGATTACGGAACGGTAAAAAGGAAATCGTGAAGAGCGTGAACAAGATACACAGATTGATAAAGAATGCATTGACGATTGTGAGCATCGAAGCTCCCCCTTATCCTGTATGGAAATATTTAGTTATAGTATAAATCATCTTGTCGAAAACAGGTAGGATTAACCTGCGAACGAAATGAGAAGTACTTTTGGTTAGAATTCAAGCGCAACCCCAATCATCCCTTTTCGGTTTAACAGACATGTTTCAACTTTTAGAACTTTCGTTATCGAAAATCGAAAGTTTGGTATGATAAGAGAAAAGGAGGACTGTCCGTGCGTTACTGGGATCATTTTAAACGAGCGTTTATTCCGATTGCGCTCATTTTGATTGGATTAGCGATCTTTTATACTTTATCGGCTAGAGATAACATGGTGTTGACGCTTTTAGGGGCTGCGATTGTAGGAGTCATCTTATTTTTAGTGATGCGTCATGTGAACCAAGTCGAAGAAGACTAAAACGAGAACACATTTTGTGGTTCTCGTTTTTTGTTGTCTTGCGACTTTTTTGGGTACACTACAAAGTAAGGAGGGATTTTTTATGGCAAAAGCTACATTTGCGGGAGGCTGTTTTTGGTGCATGGTCAAACCGTTTCATAAATATGAGGGGGTCGAACGTGTCATTTCCGGATACACGGGTGGACATGTCGACAATCCGACGTATCAACAAGTTTGTTCAGAGACGACGGGGCATTTAGAGGCGGTTGAGATCACGTTCGATCCTGAGGTCATCTCGTATGAGGAGTTGCTCCGCATCTATTGGCGTCAAATCGACCCGACAGACGGTGGAGGACAATTCAATGACCGAGGCGAATCGTATCGTCCGGCCATCTTCTATCATTCAGAAGAACAACGGGACGCAGCTGAGCGCTCGAAACAAGAAGTGGAAGACTCAGGACGGTTTGACCGACCGATTGAAGTCGACATTCGCCCTGCGAAAACGTTCTGGGAAGCGGAAGATTACCATCAGGACTACTATAAAAAGAATCCGTTCCGCTACGAGATGTACCGGGTCGGGTCTGGTCGTGCGAAATTCATCAAAGAAGCCTGGAGCGATCGGAAGAAGCAACAGGCACTCCGTGAACGCTTGACGCCGATGCAATATAAAGTCACGCAAGAAAACGGAACAGAGCCGCCGTTTAAAAATGAATATTGGGACGAAGAACGTGAAGGATTGTACGTCGACATCGTTGATGGAACACCACTGTTCACATCCCATGATAAGTTCCAGTCAAACTGTGGATGGCCGAGCTTCTCACGTCCAATCGAAGAAAAACGAGTCGACTTGAATATGGACACGACGCACCACATGGTACGGACAGAAGTCCGTTCAAAACAAGGTGATAGTCACCTCGGTCACGTCTTTGATGACGGACCGAAAGAACTCGGCGGTTTACGCTATTGCATCAACTCGGCCGCTCTCCGATTCATTCCTGTAGAAGAGCTTGAAGAAGCTGGGTATGGGGAATATAAACACTTATTCAACAAGTGAAGGGGAGAGTCGTATGTTCACAGCCGTCAAACAACAAATTCGGTGCGAAACGATTGGGACTGTTCTTGATTTTTACGACCAGTCGATTCGACATCTTTCGGAAGAAGCGAGACAAGAGAAGTACGCAAAAATGAGTTCGAGCCCGTTCTCGTTCTTTCGAGGGAGCTCACACTTGTTCTATTACGACTTTGCGAGAGTTCCCATCGCGTTTGACACAGGTCCCGACCACCCAACGTTCATTCAAGGAGACTTGCACTTTGAGAATTTTGGTGTGTTCGAGGATGGGGCTGGTACGATCATTTATGACGTAAACGACTTTGACGAGGCGTATATCGGCTCCTATCTGTTCGACTTGTTGCGGATGGCGGTCTCTGTCGATTTGTTCGCGGCCGAGTCAGGGTTTGACGGTAAAGCAGCCATCGAGGCATTTGCACGCTCGTATGCGGAGGCGATTGAGAAGCACGCGAAAGGAAAAAGTGAACATATTCAATTTACAAAAGAGAATACGTGTAAAGCTGTGAAGAAAGTCATAAAAAAAGCAGAGAAGAAGAAAGACGAATTTATGTCCGAACGGACGGAAGTACGGGACGAGGAACGTTACTTTTCAACAAGTGACGACTTGCTTTCCGTTTCGCCTGAAGTACGAGATAAAATCGAGGCGGCCTGGGGAGATTATTTATCTTCTTTGTCGGATGAGCATCGACATCACGCCGATCATTATGAAATCAAAGACATTGCCATCAAGCTACAAAGCGGTACGGCCTCCATCGGTCTAGAGCGTTATTATATTTTGATTGAAGGGGCCGATCAAGAGCACGATGAAGATGTCATTTTAGAGATGAAACAGGCACAGTCGGCTGTCCCATCGCTGTTTCTGCCGACGCATCCGCTATTTGAGAATGGGTTGTCGCACCAAGGGGCGCGTGTCGTTGCCGCGCAACGGGCAATGGTTCATAGTCGTGACCCTTATCTCGGCTATTTGACGATTGATGGGAAAGAGTATTATGTAAGGCAGCGTTCGCCGTACAAACGAAAAGTGAAGGCGAAGCATATGAAAGACGAGACGTCACTCATTGAGACGTTGAAGGTGCAAGCGCAAATCACAGCGAAAATTCACGCACGGGCCGATGCAACGTCTAACGTGCTAGATTATACGGCGAGTGAACGAATTACGGCGGCCATCGGGGACTCCCCATCGTTATTCATTCGGCAGTTGTCGAGATGGGCCGATTTTTATGCAAATCAAGTTCGCTTTGATTACGATGCCTTTTTGAACTGGGTCGAATCAAGGAAACGCTAAGGACACTTGCGAATCGAAGGGTAAATCCTGCACAATGGAAGCGTAAAGGATGTGTAAGGACCATGATTACAGAACAACAAGTCATCGCTCAGATGCGTCAGGTGATGACACAGATTGAGTCATCAACGGGCGAAGTACAAAAGCGTCATTTGGCAAAGTTGATGGGTTTTTGCGAACTGCTGCTAGCGGAGACGTCTGAAGGGAAACATGTCAGCGCGCCACAAATGACGACACCGGCGAGTGAGGGAAAACCTCCGCTTGATCGTCAGATGGCCGCTTTCCTCGGGATTCCCATGGAAGAAGACGAACAACCTAAATCCGATTCATTGCTCGATTTTTGAACCACATGTGATACACATGTGGTTTTTTTGTGGATTCACATTCATTGACTTAAATACCATAGGGGGTATAATGGTGATAAGAATGAAAAGCAAATGGAGGCGTAAATATGTTGGATTTTCTTTTTGTGGCGGTCGTCATTGGAATCGTGTATTTTTGGTGGAGTCGCCGAAACCATGTTAAAACGGTCTCAACGGATGATTTGAAGCGTAGAATCGCAGAAGAGCGGAACATTCAATTGTTGGACGTACGTGAACCACATGAGTATCGTGGTGGCCATATCAAGCAAGCGAAAAACTTACCGCTCTCCGGATTCGGGAACGCACAAGCGAAATACCCGAAAGAAAAAGAGCGTCCTGTCTACGTCATCTGTCAAAGTGGAATGCGCAGTCAACGCGCAGCAGCGATGCTCAAGAGTGCCGGATATACCGATGTCTATTCTGTAAAAGGTGGCATGAACTTCTGGCGGGGATGATGGATG
>NZ_JAPEHX010000094.1:0-5526 GCF_028823655.1 Exiguobacterium sp. B2(2022)
CAAAGTTCTGTACTTTTCGTTGCATTATTGTGCACATTTGTATTGCAAAATACAATGGTACATATGCAATTAGTGAAGAAAGGGTTCGTACGGAGCCTCTTATGGTCGCTGCCGTTCGCGATACTCGCGCTCTATCAAGGCGTGTCAGGAAATACGGACGGCGTACATGCCATGCTCGTCTACGCCGGAGTCGCTTTCTTTCTCGGGCTCACGAGCGTCATTTATGAAGTCCGACCATGGTCGTTCAAAAAGCAGATTTTCATTCACTGGTGCGTCATGCACGTGACAATCCTACCACTCCTATGGTTCGGTGGGTCTACGCCAGTGACGTCACTTCAAGATGCCGTGCGCCTCTACTTAAATTTCACGGTAAGTGGGCTGATCTTGTTTACGGTATTTTATTTCATCATTCGCATGCGTCGCCAAGTCAAAACCTCTTAACGCACAAAAGCTCGAAGGCATATGCCTCCGAGCTTTGTTATGTCTGCTGGTCGAATAGACCTGAGAAGTTAGAATCGACGTCTTCATACGGGTCGACGTACGATTTGACCGTCTTCCGTTCCATCCGGGCCGTCCCGAGCGTCATTCCGAGACGCTGGTGCTCGGCCTCAATGAGACGCGCAATCTTTTGACTGTCATCGACGAGCTGCCGGAGAACCGTCTGATCGGCTTTCTCCAAATCAGGACCGTGCGCCGCGAGCAACTGTTCGCGGTCGTCCAAGAGCTCATGGATTTGTTCCATCCATGTGTCGTACGTTGGCTCTTCCGGGACTTGCGCCAGCAACTCTTTCAGGCGCTGCGTCTTTAAGATGATCTCATCAATAGGCATCATGACTGCTTCGCGAGTTTCATCGCTTCCTTCCACGTGTCGCGGAGTTCCGTCGTGAAATCGAGTACCTCGTCGAGGATCGTTGTATCGTTTTTAACGTTCGCATCGACGAGACGGCGCCACATGTACTCATAGAGCGAGTCCAGGTTTGCCGAGATGGCGATGTCTTTATTCAGTGTGAGACGAAGCTCTTGGAAGATCGCTTGCGTCTTTTGGATATTGATGTTCTTCAAGTCAGGATTTCCCTGGTCGATCGCAAGCTTGGCGAGGCGCATGAACTTGAGCGCCCCGTCATAAAGCATAAGCGTCAGTTCCTGTGGGTTTGCGGTCGTGACCGCATTGTTTTGATAAGCTGCATATGGATTAGCTACCATTTAAATTCCTCCTCTTACATTCCGCCGCCTAAGAACTGTTGAAGTGAAGCGGCTTGCGAGTTCGCCTGGTTCATTGCCGTTTCCATCGCCGCAAAGCGACGGTAGTAGGCATTTTCTTTATCGATGAGTAAATCGTTTAATCGTTTGATTCGCGAGTCAATTTGGGTCATTTCACGTCCCATTGAGTACGATGGAGCTCCAGCACCATCAACTCCTGCAATTCGCGTGATGGTTTCGCGGGAACCTGCTGCCGCATCACGAATTTGTGGAAGTAATCCCGATTCTGCATTTGTAAAAAGTTTATAAACTTGTTCTGGATTTTTCTCGATAGCTGCTTTTAACTTTTCTTCATCAAGCTCAATTTTCCCACCACTTGTTACATCTTTTCCTGTCGATAAACCAATTTGGAATAAAAAGTCCATATCTTCGTTAGGTGTAGCTGAAGTGGCACCCGACCATTTCGAACGAAGAGTATCCATGGTACCACGCAAAATGGAGTCACCACGGAGCATCCCGCTCATCGCCTTTTCTTCCCACTTCTTAATCTCGTCTTCAGACAACTCATCACGTTGCGCCTGTGTGAGTGGCGCGAACGAACGGAATCGTTCTTCGCGCGTCTTCTTGTTCATGAGATCGATCGTCTCATTGTATTTATCGACGAAGCCTTTGATGTTGTCAAAGATTTTTTGAGTGTCGGTGGCAGCTGAAAGGGTGACTGCTCCTGCAGTTGGATTTTGGGTAGTTGGGAACTCCGCTTTCAAAGTGATTGTCATATTATCAATCGTAACGGTGTTTGTACTTCGAGTTAGTTCAATACCATTTACCGTAAAAATTGCATTTTCACCTTTAATATCATCAGCGATACTCGCCTGGAAAAATGTAGCTGCACCTCCAGTGAAAGCAATAATTGAATCGCTACCTGTATTTCGTTGAGTAAGCGCCAATTTTCCAGTTGCATCATCAAAGAATGTCGAAAAGTTAGTATCTTTTGAATTGAGTTGTGCTAACACCTCACTGAATTTTGCGTCGACGCCTACAGATACTTTAGCAGGTGTTCCACCACTCTTATTGATGTATTCAATCTCATAACCTGATTCGAATTTTAACTCATCACCTGCATTGAGAGGAGTTGAAAATGTTACTTTCTCAGTTGCCGAATCATACGTATAGTTTGCAGAATCAACCTCAGCGTTATTCACGAAGATTTTCCCACCATCATTCAGTTTAGATGTAAGGGTTACTTCGGCTGACAATCCCGTTACCGTTTGGTTTTTTAAACTCGCATCAAGATTCAAGTCTTTGACGGCAGTATCACGCGTAACTAAATTACTATTTTTGTCTCTCAACTCAATTATGTGACTAGCAGACGTGGCTAAATTACTCACACTACTAACTTCCAAAGCTGCATTCCCACTTGATGGTCCCGCTACAACAGAGACACGTGATGCATCAGAAGAGCTTGCAGTTTTAGCATAGAAATTGCGAGTGAACATCAAATCGACTGCACTGTTTCGTAATGTCATGAGGGAGCGGTTGATCTCACGATAGGCATCGCGCTTCCACTCCGTCGTTTGTTTCTTCTGTTCGAGTTTATCGACCGGCGCACGCTCGGCCTGCATCAATTGTTTAATAATCGTATCCGTATCGATTCCACTGGCGAGTCCGCCAAATCGGATCGGTGTCGTCATGAGAATCCTCCTTTATACCCGTTCATCAAAGAGTTGATTGAACTCCATGAACGCCGCAAAGAAATCGAGTGATTTCTTGCTTGGAATTTCGCGGATGACTTCATTGTTCGTATCCACGATTTGAATATAATAGTCGTTCAATTTTTCATGTTTCATAAACTTCAAGCCCGTACGTTGTTGTTCGAGCACTTGATTCGCCTTCTCGACGGCCGCCTCTAATTTGGTGACGTGTTGAGGCGTCGGAAGAATGACGATGCCTTCATCGGCGAGTTTTGCTTGATTCGCTTCGACGAACACGTTTTTCGTTTGTTCATACGGCAAGACGGAAGAAGGTAGGTGAAGCCGGACTTCTGAAATGGTCGGGTTCATATACGTCTACTCCTCTTAAAATGTTCTCAATTCATATATCGGTTATTCTATTGAATTATTAAGAACTTCTGGGAAACTAACCGAAATCTTCGATCCGAGATAGGTTACTTGATTTTGTAAATCTTGAAACGATTGATTCAAAACGATTCTTCTTGAATCTTCAACGTTCATTGCTTCAAGTGCAATGGATTTCATCGTCCGCAATAGCTCTTCTTTTTCATCAAGTAGTTCTCTCAACTCTTTTACTTGATGTAGTTGCTTTAACAGGTCTTCACGATTCATAAACCTCAACCCCTTCTCTTTTTCTATATCGGTCAAATGAATGAGCTTCATAAGGATCGGGAATTAAATAATGTATGAATACTAAAATAGGGAGTGGTTGAAGTGAAGTGGGAAGAGTTGACGATTTTTGAGAAAAGCTTGTTACTTGGCACACTATTAGGGGATGGAACAATCGCAAGAACAAAATCAAAAAGTATTCCAAAGAAAGGTCTTCAGTACCGAGAACATTTTTCTGTAAAACAGATGGAGTATCGAGAGTGGAAGTTAAAAGCGGCTCCTCGTATTTTTAACGGAATTCAAATTCGGAAATCAGGAACGAGCGCAGAACTGTATTCAGAGAAAGATGAATTATTCGCATGGCTTTGGGAACAATGTTACGTCGATCGAAAGAAACATATACCTATCCACCTGTTAGAAGATTGTACCCACCCTGTCTTTTTGCTCGCACTTTACTTAGATGATGGAAGTTTATCCTTGACCAAGTCTTCACGGTCTAAATTGAACCAAATCATCATAACACCCCATATCTATTTGTATCTTCAAGCATTTTATCCTGAAGAGCTTGAGCAATTGAGTGCATTTATTGCTCGAACATTCCATCATCAGTTTGTGTTAAGCAAACGATCGGATGGTCATTTCTATACGTTACGTATTCAAAAAACAGAAGAAGCGCTTCGATTTTTGAATGACTTTGAACCTTATTCTTATGCAATCCCTTCAATGCGAAAAAAACTCGATTGGGAATACCGACTCAATTTGGAAAAGACGAAACATCCAGACATGTCTGTGATTGTCTCCAAAGCAAAAAATGACTATACCGAAGAAGAAATTCAATTTATTATACAAGCGAAACGAGAAGGAATAACGGATGCTAAGATTGCCGAGGCATTGAATCGTACGTATTGGTCCGTTGTGTACAAATGGCAAGATATTAAGAAAAACATTTTAAAAGAAGAGATAGTTTTATACGTGATATGACAAAAGAACCCGTCCCTCGACAAGCGAGAGACGGGTTCAATTATGTGCTCAGTAACTTGTGTGTACTGATTAGAAATTCGGAAGAAAATCTTAACGAAGAAGTTGAAGAACCGCTTGCGGCTGCTGGTTCGATTGGGCCATCATTGCTTGTGCAGCTTGGTTAAGAATGTTGTTCTTCGTGAAGTTCATCATTTCTTTTGCCATATCAACGTCACGGATACGTGATTCTGCAGCTTGAAGGTTTTCAGCTGAAGTGCTCAAGTTGTTAATCGTGTGTTCAAGACGGTTTTGGAACGATCCAAGGTTAGAACGCTGTGCAGAAACTGTTTCTATCGCTTTATTGATTACTTCAACTGCTGAAGACGCTTTATCAGCTGTTGAAACATCAAGCGCCGCTTCTGTAACTTGGCTGTTTGTGCCGTTTGTTACATTTGATTTTGATGTAAATCCTGCTTCTCCAGCTTTACCTGTGATTCCAAGGGCAGTAGCTCGCATATCGGCAATTTCGATTTCCATCGATTGTCCTTTGTTCGCGCCTACTTGTAGTTTAGCAACATACTTTTCATTAATTAAGCCGTCTTTAAGGCTTACTGAAGCGTTCTCACCTTTGTCTGTCGTTGTGAAAAGCAAATCGGCTGATGAAGCAGTAACAGTAACACCTTCAAGTTTATTAGAAAGTTGAGTAGCAATAGTTGATGCTAATGCTTGATCTTTGTTCGAAGAAGCCTCCAATGCATCACTAACATCTACACCGATTGCTTTGCCAGCATAAGCTCCTTTACTTGAATCGTAAAATTCAACCTGCTGCCCTTCAACTGTAATACCCTTACCAATCAAATTACTAATTTGAGCATTAGATGAAAGCGAAGACAAGTCTAATTCGCTAACTGCCGATGTTGCTGCAACGTCTCGACCGACTGCAGAAATTCCTGCAGCTAAGTTGTTATCAATGCTTCCATCATAATCACTATCTGTTTGAGTAGCCACTGTTGCACCTGTTACAGTA
>NZ_JAPEHX010000095.1:0-5471 GCF_028823655.1 Exiguobacterium sp. B2(2022)
TAAAGAGGCGTATTTGTAATGGATAAATGAATGTTTCGCCCTTCCGTATTCGTGGCCTTTAATTCATAATGTACCGTTTCTCCCTGCAATGTTCGCTCATAAAATTTGTATACCCGTTCACTGTCTGCCTGTGGGAGCCACTGTTCTAAGTGTACAAAACGTTCTTCCATTCCATTGAAAAGCAAGGATAACTTTTCGTTTGAATCAATGAGTTTTAGCTCACGGTTTAATACGAACACAGCGTCTGGATATTGGTCTAACAGCAATGAATCAATATTGATAATTTCGTTTCGTTGTTCAACTTCAATATCTGATTCCAAAATCTGTTTCCAATGACGAAAGAATCCCATATGATAACCTCCTGGTGTGACAAAAGTCACAAAACATTGTTCACATTTCCATTATATTAAATTTTCGCGTCAAAAATATGTATTTATTTTGAAAATAAGGTTAGTAATCTCTCTTTTCATTAAAAAAATTTTTCTACAGTTCAAATCACATCATCTGAAAGACAAAAAAACACCACAATCATCTCAGCAATGATTGTGGTGTTTCAGCTTATTGTTTTTCCAACACATAGCTCGCGTAGGCAGGGACTGTGACTCTGCCAGTCATACGTTTGATTGTCTTCGTTCCAGCGCGGTCCCCGTCGACAATCACGTTCCACGTTCCTTTTGGAAGTTTCACGGATACAGCGTTCGGGTTTGCGTTATGTGTGATGTACAAGTCGTTCTTTTGTCCTGGTGCGTCTTCATCAATCAAGTACGTGATGACGTTCGCCTCAGACTTGTAGAATTTCAAGAAGCGCTTCACATCAGCCGCTTTCGTCATGCGGAGACCAGGATTTGCTTTCCGCATCTCAATCAAGCCTTTCATGTATTGGACGTCCGCCTTACGGTCGGCTGCCCGTTTCCAGTCTAGCTGATTGATTGAATCCGGTGATTTGTACGAGTTATGGTCTCCTTCTTTCGTACGCATGAACTCCTGACCAGCGTGAAGGAATGTCGTACCTTGGCTCGTCAAGAGAATGCTCGAAGCGAGGCGGTGCATGTCTGTACGCACTTCTTCAGAAGCGTCAGGATTCGTCAACTCCAACTTGTCCCAAAGCGTATGGTTATCGTGTGCTTCGACATATGTGATTGCTTGCGTCGGTTCTTTCGTGAACCCTTTGATCATGTCGTTATACGTGATTTCCCCGACGATTCCTGTCTTCACGCGGTTCTCCATGCCTTCTTTTCCATTGATGAAGCCATTGTCTTCATCATAGAAGACGCTACCTTTCAATCCATCACGGATGTTGTCATTGAAGTGAGCAACACCAGGCATGTCGTAGGCGTTCTTTTGGTTCGCTTTGAGTTCGGCGTCAAGTGGCGTGCCGAGATCCCAGCCTTCACCGAAGACGAGAATCGATTTGTCGACTTTATTCAATTCTGCACGAACTTTGTTCATCGTATCGACATCGTGGATTCCCATCAAGTCAAAGCGGAAGCCGTCCCAATGATATTCTTTTGCCCAGTAGACGACTGAATCGACGATGAGTTTTTGCATCATCGCACGCTCAGACGCTGTATCGTTCCCGACACCTGTTCCGTTTGCGAAGTCGCCACCTGCCGTATAACGGTAGTAGTAACCCGGTACGATTTTGTGAAGGTTAGATGCCTGCGCGTCGAACATGTGGTTGTAGACAACGTCCATGACGGCACGTAAGTTGTTGTCATGTAGCCCTTGAATCATTTCTTTCATTTGACTAATCCGCACTTTAGCATCGTATGGGTTTGTCGAATACGATCCTTCTGGTGCATTGTAGTTTTTCGGGTCGTAGCCCCAGTTGTACGTCGCCGTCGGGTTCGTTTCGTCGACAGAAGCCGTGTTATAGTCATAGACCGGGATGAACTGGACGTGTGTCACGCCAAGGTCTTTGACGTGGTCGAGTCCCGTCTTCGTCGCTGTCTTCTTCCCGTTCTCAATCAAGCGAGTTCCTGGTTGAACAACACCGAGGTATTTGCCTTTATGGCGGATTCCTGAATCATATGTGTTCGATGTGACATCAAAAATCGAGAAGTCACGGACGTGTGTCTCATAGATGATGGCGTCCGTTGCGTTTTTCAACTTCGGCTTCATTGAGTTCCAACGTTTCGGATTTGTTTCTTTCAAGTCGACGATGACCCCTTGGTCACCGTTCACACCGACAGCTGTCGCATACGGATCGACCGCACGGACTTTCCCTGTCGCATGTGTCACTTGATACGTATACCCGACACCGTCGAGGTCGCCGCGTACTTCAGCCACCCACGTGCCACGTTCCCCACGTTTCATCTGGATGACTTTTTTCAAGTCTTTGTCGTTCGCTGGTCGGTCTTTCGGCATGTTCCATAGCTCGAGCTCGACTTGTTGAGCAGTCGGTGCCCAAAGAACAAATTGAGTTTTTGATTTTTGGTACGTGATACCAAGCTTTCCATTATAGGCATACTTCGCATCAAACTCTTTTGAACGAAGTACTTTTCCTGCTTGAAGCGTCTGTTCACCAAACTCAGGATGTGAGGCTTTGATGACTTTTGCTAAATCGATATCTTCTTTGAATTCAATTGTGACCGACTTGTCACCAGCCTTTGTGATGGCAGCGACAGTTGCACCATCTACCGTCACTTCATCGATGAACGCATCCGTAATGACGCGGTTCGTCGTGAGAGTTGCTTGACGGAACGTGTCCGCCGAGAATGAGACGAGTTTCGGTGAGCGATCGATTTCAGGCTCTGAATAGTAAATCGTCGAATCTCCTTCAACGAGCCAAATTTCTTTCGCTGAACCAAGAACGAAGCGATCTTCCCCGTCTTTCTCCGTCCATTCTCCTTTTTTCGCGATCAAGCCCATAAGTTTTTTAGACTCCGGGTTGGCGAGCTTGACGTTTGCCACACCACCGAATGCATCCGTCTCGTCAAACGCGATGCTCTGACCGTCCCCACCGTCTGGCCAAGCCCATAGGCCCCAGTCCGTGTATGTATTGTCGTAACGGAAATAGTGAACTTTCATATCGATCTCCGTTGAAGCCGTCTCCCCGTCCGGGTTTGACGTATAAATCTTTGGATCACCTGACTTGATCCACACTTCTGCGACACCATCCTGAATCATGTCGCTCGTGATGAAGCGGTCGTTCTCAGACCCTTTATCTTTGTCCCAGTTGTCCGTTCGAACGATGAGACCAATTTTTTCAGGTGAATCGACCGGGAATTCGTAAGCCGCCACCTTTCCGAATGCATCTTCCCCATTAAACGTGAAGCCTTTGTTGGGGAAGTAATCTGGGCCATTCGCCCAAAGCCATAAGTTCCAATCCTTTTCGTTATCCGGCGCCTCTTGATAATGGACGACGACGAGTGTCGACTTGCCTTTATCCAAAGCGGACGTCGGCATCGGAAACATTGACAGAATTAGTGCAAACGTTAGCACAACTGCCCATACGGGTTTCCATTGCTTTTTGACCATGAGGGTCCCTCCTTGTAGCACTATTTTGAGAAAACGCTTACATAAAAATTGTAAACGGTTTCCTTTAGCGAAGCAACGTTATTTTAGAAAAGTGGAAATCAATTGATGTTTTTTCTTGAAAAGTGATTGCTTTCCATGAATGGAGACTGTATATAGAATTTAAGGAGGAAAAAATGAATTGCTGTCACTTACAAACTTAATTAATAATCTTATTGCCAACGCGAGCCTTTTGCTCGTGGGCCTGTATCTGATTTCACGTTTCACGAAGCTTGGATTCACAAATAAATTGCCGATTCGTCGGCGCATCACCATCTCCATCCTCTTGGCCGGACTCTCCATGCTCATCACCCTTCATGGTGTGCTATGGAACGCCCAAGCGGACTTTCAATACGGATTCATCCCGCTCATCATCTCTGCCTTATACTTTGGAGTTTCTGGTTTACGCATTACGTATGTGACGAGTATCATTCTCCTTCCGTTCATCGTACCTGGAGAGACGCTTCTGATCATCACTCTCCTCGATTACTCTGTCGCGGCAGGGATCGCATTCTTATTTTTACGAAAACGTGAACGGATCAAACCGACTCAAGATATCCGAACTGTCAACGTGATTAGCCTTACATGTATCGCACTTTTCTCTGCATTCAACATGACCAATTACAAAGAACCAAGCGCATATGTGATCACACTCATTTGGTTTTTATTGATTGGATACGCCACAGGTTTGTTCTTACATATCGTCTATGGCGGAATCCGTAAAATCGAACGGTCTCGACGTTTGATCACAAAGTATAAAGAGGCTGCGTATACGGATACATTGACAGGTCTAGGGAATCGAAGACAATTTGACGAAGAAATGAAACGAGTCGATGAAGAAGTGTTTACGTCACCGCATGAGATTGCGTTGTTATTCATCGATATCGATCACTTTAAATCAGTCAATGATACATACGGACACGATGCAGGTGATGCGATTTTAGTCGAACTCGGTCAGCGTCTATCTGGAATCGCACGAGCAGATGACATGGTATGCCGAAACGGCGGAGAAGAGTTCTCTGTTTTACTTGCCGATTGCAACCTTTCGCAAGCCATATCAATTGCGAATCGCTATTTGATCGAAGTCTCGAAACAACCTTTTCAATTGCCCGATGCATCGATGCTTGATGTCACCATTTCAATCGGAGTATCGAGCACTTCTGAACGAAAAGTCATCACGTCCACTCAACTGATTAAAAAGGCAGACATCGGGCTTTATGTTGCCAAACGGAATGGGCGAAATCGGATTGGAAAATGGAATCAACGAAAAGCTAACTAACCTCTCACGCATGCGTGAGAGGTTCCTTTTATAGCTTATTCCATTCCTCGAGTGACTCCAAATACCACCGATAGCTTATCTTGATTTCTTCATCTGTCAAATCTGCTGGCAAAAGCGAACGTGGCACGAGACCCGTGAACTTAGCGCCTCCGACATGCGCAAAAATATAGGAGCCGACTTGCTCCGACATGTATCTCGTCAAAAAGCCGGTCACATACTTTCCATCCTTGCTCTCGAAGACGATGTCGAGTCGACGTCCTTCCTGTTCATCGATGATCAACTGGTTGTATCGCCGATGTTCTTCGTCCTTATGCTTATACACCGTCCCACGTCTTGCGTTGTCATCAATCTCCCACTGATGGTCTTTTCTCTCTTTCGCCGTAAAGATTTTCTCGAGTATTCTCGTTAAGCAACAAAAGATATGTTCATACGAGAGTTGATCGTCGTTTACCAAATCCATGATGTCCGTCTTCGGGATGATTCTTGCCTTATAGCGCACCATCACGCGGCGGACGACCTCTTCTTTATCAAAAATCAACCACTGCTTCCGACGTTCAAACTTTTCATGTAGTATCTTATCATTCATACGACTCACCTCACGTTTCAGCATATCAAAAAACGACGCCCGCAATGGACGCCGCCTTATTCAGTTCCCGTATTTTTTGAACAACTGATA
>NZ_JAPEHX010000096.1:0-5115 GCF_028823655.1 Exiguobacterium sp. B2(2022)
ACGCTCCGAGAATTCATCGACGACGGCACGTTCGACGTAAATTCGGTTCGCACAGACGCACGTCTGTCCACCGTTACGGAACTTCGTGGCGACCGCTTGCGGGACGGCTTTATCTAAGTCAGCTTTGGCCGTGACGATGAGAGGTGCGTGCCCACCGAGCTCGAGCGAAATCTTTTTCATCGTGTCCGCAGCGTCACGCATGAGCATCTTTCCGACTTCTGTCGACCCTGTGAACGTCAACTTTCGCACTCGCTTGTCTTGTTGCCACGCTTTGACGATATCAGACGCTTGCCCTGTTACCAGGTTGATGACTCCTTTTGGGAATCCTGCTTTTTCGGCCAATTTGACCAATTCAATCGCAGTCAATGGAGTCGCCGATGCGGGTTTCATGACGACCGTACAGCCGGCAGCAAGTGCTGGTGCGACTTTTCGCGTAATCATGGCAGCCGGGAAGTTCCAAGGTGTGATCGCGGCGATGACGCCGACCGGTTGCTTGATGGCAAAAATCCGTTTTTGATTTGAAGAGGCGGGAATCGTCTCTCCGTACACGCGTCGTCCTTCTGCCGCATACCAGTCGATAAAGCCGTTCGCATAGTTGATTTCACCGATGGCTTCTTTCAGTGGCTTTCCTTGCTCCTCAACCATCGTCCGGGCAAGTTCTTCTGTATGTTCTGCGATCAAACGATGCCACTCATTCAGTAACGCCCCTCGTTCGTCCGCGGTCTTTTGTTGCCATTCCTGTAGTGCTTCATGCGCCGCATAGACGGCTTGTGTCGCTTCGGCGATATCACTTTTCGTCACAACGGCCATCACGTTTCCCGTGGCCGGGTTTCGTACCTCGATCGTCTGTTCCGTCTCTGTCCATTCCCCGTTAATGAAGTTTTTCTCTTCTCGCATCTTGATTTCCCCTTTCCAAAAAGTGCACAGTTAATTAGAGGATACCCTTTTTTCTAAAACGCACACAATTTTCCAAAAAATGAGGGGATACAATGTGGATTATCATCGTCGGCTATCTAGTCGGGAGTCTGCTCGGGGGCAGGCTTTATGGGTTACTAAGTGGTCATGATTTAGCGACATCTGGTTCCAACAATACCGGTGCCCGCAATGCACATCGCATCGGAGGAGTGAAGGCGTTTCTGATCGTATATGGATTCGACGTGCTGAAGACGATTCTTGTCCTACAGGTGAGCGGACCGTATTTTTGGCAGACGGCACTCGCACTCACGCTCGGTCATATTTATCCGTTTTGGCGAATCCGCGCAGGCGGGAAGGGATATGCCGTTTTTTCTGGAATCATATGGGCATACGACCCGTGTTGGTTTATCGGTGGTCTCCTGATTCTATTACTTTTGATCAAAGTGACGGGCAATTCACGTGAGACAGGTCTCATCATGCTTGTCTTACTTCCGTTGGCTGCACTTGGAAGTATCGGAGATATCATCTGGGCCACGCTCATTGCCATCGTGATTGTCTATCATCATGTGAAGGAGGGAACGACATGATTGTTTATCGAAAAGCCAGTTCATCTGATTTTGACGCCATTCATCGATTGAATTACGAAACGTTCGTCGAAGAGATTCCGCAACATCCGTCAAATCTGGAACGACGACTCGTCGACAAGTTTCATGAAGAGAATACATATTGGATTGGGGAAGTGAATGGTGAAGTGGTCGCCATGTGCGCGCTACGTGGCGAAAGGCCCTTTTCGTTAGAACAAAAAGGGGTGTGTATTCCTGACGGGGATTGGCTCGAGATTCGGTTGCTTGCTGTGAAGAAAGCGTATCGGCGCAATCGTACGTTCGCCGGATTGATGCGAGCAGTCATTGGAGATGCGACAGAACGTGAAGTCGACGGTATCGTCATCAGCGGGACGACGCGTGAACAAGTGCTCTATCGCCGATTCGGATTTGTCCCATTTGCGGATCCAATCGGTCCTGAGGAAGCACGATATGTGCCGATGGTGTTAACGCGTTCGGCATTTTATGAATCAAAGTCAGCGTCGACGCTTCGACCAAAGAGTTTGCTCGCAGGTCCTGTTGAATGCTCGGAGCGTGTAAGGGCGAGGCTCTCGAGACAGCCGCTCCCACACCGTTCAAATGAGACGAGCCGTATGCTCGAATCCATTCAGCAACAATTGACGCAACGAATCGGACTTCCTTACGTCTATACGCTCTTAGGAAGCGGCACGGTTGCCAATGATGCGGTCGCTTCACGATTGAGCGGACACGGTGTCATTTTATGTGCCGGCGAATTCGGGGAACGTCTCATGGATCACGCATCTCGCGTCAGCCTCTCGTTTGATATCATTCAAGCGGACCGGAAAGGGAAGTGGGATGTTTCTGAACTTGAACGCATTGAACCAGACTGGGTGTGGACGGTGCATTGTGAGACATCCTTGGGAATTTTAATCGATCTCACCCCGCTTCATGCGTGGCAAGGTGTCGTCGCCGTCGATGCGATCAGTGCTGTCGGAACGTGCGTCTATGCCTATTCCTTTGCGGACTATGTGACCTTCTCCTCTGGAAAGGCGTTACGGAACGCCCCAGGTCTCGCGTTCGTTGCCATGAGAGGGCGAGCAGAAGCGTTACGAGACGTGCCCCGCTACTTAGACTTATCCCTCTATCAACCAATTGCCTTTACACAATCAGAGCCGCTCCTTGCGGCGATGGCGATCGCATTGGATGAACTGACGGAAGAGGAAGTCGCGTCGCATGAAGAGAAGATGCTCGTCCTGATCGACTCGCTTCGTGAGAACGGCTTACAAATCGAGCTGAGTCCCGCTCAGTCACCCGGGATTCTGACGATTTCGGTTCCGACTCATCAGTCCTCAATCGAGCTCGGTCGACAGCTGTCGTACCAAGGATATCTCGTACAATATGAGAGTGAGTATTTGAAGCGGGCGAACGTCATCCAAGTATCGACGATGGGCTGGACGACACCTCGCATGATGCGTGACGTCGGGACCTATATTGCCGAGTGGATGCGACAAAAAACCGCCACTCCTGAGAGTGACGGTTCGCTCAAACTCGAAAATCCTGACGTGCCAAGTGACGAATTTTTCGTCCGAGGCGTCTCCAATTGAAGTAAGCCAGTACGGAGACGACGCCGCCCGACCAGAACAGCCATTCATCTGGTCGGATATAGCCGAGTAGTCCGACGAGCAACCCGAGCAAGATGACGATTGCATTGAACGTCTGACGGTGCAACAGTTCTTTTGATTCCAAGTTGCGTTGGAACATCGCTTGCTCCGACAGGCGTAGTTCTTTTAAGTAATTGTCGAGGAGCGGCGGGACGTTCAATAACTTCTTCGCATAGTTGATTCCGGTCTTCACATATCGGTTTTGAAGCGTTGTCCCATCTTCCTCGAGCCATTCGATGACAATCGGTTTACCGAGTGTGAACAGGTCGATTTTCGGGTCGAGGATTTGCAGGATGCCAAGCAAGGTCGAGGCGGCCCGCCCGAAGAAGGCAAATTCCGCCGGGAGTTGAATCGGTTCGTTTTTGACGAGCAACTGAATATCCTGTAACACTTTCTCAATCAACCTTGTATCGACCGTATCGATATCGGTCTCCAAATAAAACGTCACGGCCTTTTCGAGTGCTTGGCGAATGTTTTGTTTGTTCGCCGTCGGTAACAAGAAACGTAAATCTTCGAGTCCATCGACGATGCTGTCATAGTCGAGCGAGATGAACGCCTGTAGAATATTTCGAATCGTCGCCATGTCATGTGCCGTCGTCTGTCCGACCATCCCGAAGTCGAGTAAGATGATGGTGCCGTCTGCTCGAATTTGGACGTTTCCGGGGTGTGGATCGGCATGGAACTGTCCACCAAACAACAACTGTTCGGCGGCGAGCGTGAACAGCCGTTCGGCTAGTGCAGAGCGATCGATGTCATTTTCTTTTAGGAAGGCGAGGTCGGTGATGCGTCGCGCATCGACCCAGTCCATCGTCAAGACACGGTTCGTACAGAGATGTTCGTGATAATCCGGGATATAAACGTCCCGATTATCAGCATACTTTGCTTTGAAATAGAGAGCATTTTTTAATTCGGTTTGAAAATTTAGTTCATCTCCGATGACAAAAATCATTTGGCGATATAAGCTATCTAAGTCGGTCGATTTAGCGAGGGATGTCCGCTTCAACATCGACGTGACAATCCGCATCGCACGGAAGTCCGTACGAATAATTTTTTCGATATTCGGACGTTGAATTTTGATGGCGACCCGTTTCCCGTTTTCGAGCAATGTGGCGCCGTATACTTCCCCAATCGAGGCGGAGGCGACGGCATCGATTCCGACGTCTTTGACGACTTGCGAGTAAGGAACGCCCCATTCAGCCTCTAGAATCGCGCGCGACTTCTCCCAACCCGATGTCGGGACACGGTCGACGAGTTCAGAGAGCTCATTCAGGACGGCCGGTGGCAATAAATCCGCACGAATGGATAGAAATTGTCCGAGCTTGATCAATAAGCCTTCGAGTCTTAACGCATTTCGTTTATACTCACGCGCGAGCTTGAGCATGAGTGCTTCATATTCTTCTGTCGTGGCGACGCCTTGCTGTTGTTTACGTGAAAAGGCGTACAGCCGAATGATGAATCGGGCGAACATGGTGACGATAATCCATATACGGAACAAAGCGATACGTTTCATAGTAATACCGACATCCTTTACGACAGTCGCTCGACTGACCTGATTTTTTGTAACTATACTTTACCATACAATGCGTTGAAGAAAGGGCAAGGGATGTTCATGGAGTGGGAATTGCTCAACGTCGTCGGAACGATTGCGTTCGCGGCGAGCGGAGCCATCATTGCGATGGATGAAAAATACGATATTTTTGGGGTGTGGCTGCTCGCGTTTATCACTGCCTTTGGGGGCGGTGCGATTCGAAACGTCCTATTAGGAAACCCCGTCAGTTTGATTTGGCAACAGAATGATTTATTTATTTTATGTTTTCTTGTCGCACTCCTCATCTTCCTGCTACCGAGTGTCGTATTGCCACATTGGGAACGCTGGGGGGTCATTGTCGATGCCATCGGTTTGGTCGCCTTCGCCTTCCAAGGAGCACAAGTCGCCATCAAGCTAGATTTGCCATTATCGGCAGCGATTGCGGCGG
>NZ_JAPEHX010000097.1:0-4971 GCF_028823655.1 Exiguobacterium sp. B2(2022)
GCGCCTACAGTAAACCTGACCTCTTATAGTTTTGCTAGCAACTTTCCTTTTTGAAGCGTCGATACGTATGCACGCTTTGTGAAAACGTCATATCCGTTTGCTCGAGCCGCATCTAAAATTCCTTCGTATAGGAGCGCTGCCGCTTGAACTGGCTTTCGACTGGCCAGTGGATAGAGGTGATGGGTTCCACGTGCGCGTTCATACAAGAACTCCGCGCGTTTCGCCAACGCCTCCCATAGTTCGATAAAGGCAGGTGTCACTTCTCGTTGCTGTAACATCTCTTCAGTTACACCGAACTGTCGCATCATCGTCCGTGGTAAATAAATGCGGTCTCGGTTCAAATCTTCCCCGACATCTCGCAAAATATTCGTCAGTTGCATCGCAATCCCAAGGTCAATGGCACCTAGCCGAAGCTGGCGTTTCGTCGCATTGTCTTGATTTGGGACAAGAATCGGGAGTAGCATCAGACCGACCGTGCTCGCCGCATAGTAGCTATATTGCTCGGTCTCTTCGAGCGTCTCATATCGCGACTTATGTAAATCCCACTTCATCCCTTCTGCCAGCTCGAAAAATGGATCTACGTCCATCTCATAGCGCTGCCACACATCTCGAAGGGCAACCCATAGTGCAACGTCTTGATCATACCCGGCCAAAAAACGATCGAACGCATGCAAAAACGACGCCAGACTTTCTTCTGGACGGTCCGATTCATCTACTGCGTCATCAAGGGTCCGACAAAACGTATACACGGCCATGACCGCTTGACGGTCTGGTTTTGAGAGCAAAGAGAAGGCCCGATAAAAAGTCAGCGAGCCTTTCTTCATGATTTCCTCACATTGACGATACGCTTCTTGTGTCGTCACGATGTATTGCCCCCATTTCTTCTTCCATTTTTTTCACGAGTAACTGTGACCCAATCATGACGATTGGCACGCCACCACATGGATGGACAGATGCACCAACCGCATACAATCGTTCGATTTTCGGGAACGGTCTTGCCTGTGGCTTGAAGGCAGCTGATTGAGACAACTTCGGTGCAATCCCAAAGCTTCCTCCTTCAAATAGACCGAAACGCTCAGCATCCATCGGTGTCCGGACTTTCATCTCGGTCACGCGCTCACGAAAACCTGGTACGAGTGCCTCGATTCGTTCGAATAGATGGTCAATCGTTCCTTGCGTCTCAAAGTCTTCCCGTTCCAATTTACGAGGTACGGGAACGAGGACATACAGCACGCTCGTCCCATCCGGCGCGAGTGTCGCATCGATCCGTGATGGATTGAACGTATACATCGCCGGATACTCACTTAGTTTACCATCCTCAAAGATCGTGCGCATCGATCCTTCAAAATCGTTCGGCAAATCAAATTGATGGACCGGTAAATCTAGTTCGCCATCGACGGTGAAGTACAGAAGTAACGTACCGCTGGACGGTTCGTACGTCTTTGGTGTGACGCCATCAATGAGTCGCTCCATGAGTGGGAAGTCCCCGTTCACAACGACCGCGTCATAAGGCACATACTCGTCATTGACCGTGACACCGACTGCCACTCCGTTCGTGACATGAACGCGATTAACAGTCGCATTCATCACGAAACGGACACCTCGACGCTTCAGCTCTTGTTCCATTTTCGCCGCAAGCGAGAAATATCCTCCTTTTACGTACCAGACGCCCTCTTCCTGTTCACGATACGGGATCAGTCCATATAAAGAAGGCGTCGCATAAGGATTCCCACCGATATAGAGTGTCTGTAAACTGTAGGCGACACGTAGGCGTTCGTCTTCAAAGAAACGTTTCATGTTCGCATGGGCCGTTTCATATGCTTTCAGACGCATCAAGAGGAGCAACAGTTTAGGTTCGAACAATTCCGTTTTTGATGCGTAGCTACGGTCCAAAAACGTATCGAATCCAATCCGATACTCTTCTTTCTTCTGCGACATATAATGACGAAACGCATCCCCTTCACCGAACGTCCGCTCGATTTCTTCAGCCTGCCGTTCGATATCGCGATATTTGTAGAATGATGTCCCGTCTTGATAACGCAAGCGATAGAGCGGGTCGACTTCGAGTAACTCGACTTCATTTTCTGGTAGCCCTGCTTCCATCAACTGTTGCTTCAGTTTACTCGGTAACAAGACGATTGTCGGCCCTTCGTCGACTTTCGCCCCATTCTCAAACTCAACATAGTTCAACCGTCCTCCGACGCGTGCTTCTTTCTCATAAATCGTGATATTTAGCGACGGATTATGTTTCGTCAATAAGAGGGCGGCATAAAGAGTGCCGACCCCGGCCCCGACAAAGCTGATGTTCATCGGCCGACACCTGCCCGTTCACGCAACAGGTTCGTCGTGATTCGCGCCGATTCAAAAATCGTCGGAAGCCCACTTCCCGGATGCGTTCCACCGCCGACGAGCCAGACGTTGTCGAGCTCTTCAAATTGGTTGTGCGGACGGAAATACATCATTTGCGATAGATTATGGCCAAGGTTAAACGTTGCTCCCTCATACACGCCAAACGTCTCCCAGTCCACTGGTGTCAACGTCTCCATCACCTCGATATGTTGTCGGATGCCTCGGTACGGAGACCGTGTCTCAAGGGCGTCGAGTACACGTTCTGTCATCGTCGTCTGTAGCTCGTCCCATGGGAGACCGGATAAGTTATTCGGTACCGGTACGAGCACGTAAAGCGATGACTTTCCTGCAGGCGCGAGCGTCGGGTCGACGCGTGAGGCGTTTTGAACGTAGAATGAGAAATCCTCGCTCAGTTTCAACTCTTGCGTCATCTCTTTGACGTTCAACTCATAATCGTCTGCAAAGTAAATCGAATGGTGCGCCACGTCTTCGTATATGTGATCAAGTCCGAGATAGAGCATGAACGTCGAGCACGAATAGCGCTTCTTCTTCAGTTGAGCTGGACTCCACTTCGAGAGTTTACCTTCAGGGACAAGCGACGTCATCGCATGTGCAAAATCAGCACCGATTACGACTTCATCGAACGCATAATGGACACTTCCGGCCACTAGACCTGTCACTTTCTTGTCCTCCATGAGGAGGCGCTCCACCGGTTCTCCTAGACGAATGGAGCCACCTTCTTCTTCCACGACTTTCGCCATCGCATGGCAAAGTTGATTCACTCCCCCAATCGGGTGATGAACCCCATATGCGTGTTCCATATACGATAAAATGGAGAAACCGCCCGGGCATTCCCAAGCGGACATGCCTAAATATTTTGCTTGGAAGGTAAACGCATACTTCAGTTCTTCGCTCGTGAAGTACTCGGATAAGACATCATAAAGCGACTTCCCAATCGACAGAAACGGCAGTGCTTTGAGCACACGTAATGATACATAATCGGTCAATTTATCATGAGCGGTCTGTAAGACAGGCATCAACTTGGACAGCTTAATCGCCTGTTCGCTCATGAATCGCTCATATCCTTCTCCATTTCCCGGGAATTGTGCTTCGATGGCTTGATGCATCTGGTCGCGATCTGTCGTCATCGAGAGCTGACGCGTGCCGCGATCGAAATACAAATCATACATCGGTTCCAGTCGTTTCATCTCGACGTAATCATGTAAATCGCGTCCCGTTTCTTCAAAAATTTCTTCTAAAATATAAGGCATGTTTAAAAATGTAGGTCCTCGGTCAAACGTGAATTCGCCGACTTGCAGGCGTGACGTCCTCCCTCCGACAAACGGTTGTTTCTCAAATACGGTGACATCTACCCCACGATGCGCCAGTAGCATCGCAGCAGCCAATCCACCAGGTCCTGCCCCTATTACGGCAACTCTTTGTTTCGACACACTCAACAACTCCCTATGTGAATAGTCTCTTATGCTTCTCTATCATTATAGAAATGACCGGAGACAAGTTCAATTTTCAATCGGTTGATTGAGCAGGTTCTTTCTTCCTCGCTCGGCGATGACGATGTACCAAGATCCTTCTGGGATGAATGGGATGAATCGAATTTGTTCAAATCCGACTTCTTGCATCTGTCGGCGTAATCGTGGAATGGTCGGGAGCGGATACAAGTTGTCATGGAGAGTCATGAATGCGTTGAATGCGGAAGCGAATCGTCCGCCAAGTGCCGTCTCTGCAAGCGGCGTCACGAGGACTGCTACCCCGTTCTTTTCTAAACGATCCCGAAGTCTCTCAAGCAGTTTGATCCGCTCTTCTGGTGAAAAGTAATAGAGCATATTGTTCATCATGACCGCATCGAACTGCTCGTCCGTTTCCCAGTTCATGAAGTCGGCGACTTCGAAATGAATATCGCCCCGTTCATCACGAGACCGCGCCTCTTCAATCACCTCTTCCTCTAAATCAATACCTGTCAGTTCCCAACTTGGTTCGAGCGCTTGTAATTTACGTAAGTAGCCACCGTGACCGCAACCGATATCAAGCATCGATTGGACATTCGCCTGACGTAATAATTGCTGTACAATCGGGAACGCGACCGTTTCCACAAGGGTCGACGTTTTCGCGACGACTTGACCGTGCTCTGCCCCATCGAATGTCTTTTGTTTTCCGGACTCTAAAAATTCCGGATAAGCGATCAATGCAGGAATGTGAAGTTCCATCATCTCTTGCAGCATGAATCCGATGCTTCGTTCGTCGTTACCGGATAATTGATATTTTAAGCCACGTGTCGGATAGTAGCGCCAGCCTCTCTTCTTCAAATGACGTACTGCGACTCCGACTTCTAACCAACGCTCTAGTGCAAGTTGCGTCAGTGGGCGTTTGAGTCGTAAATTCATCTCTGCCATACTTGCGCCACCTTGAAGTGCATCGAATAGGCCAAATTTATAGCCGATATAACCGTGCCATAATGGTAAGAAAGATTCTGTTTGTTTCATCCATTTCCGCGCATGTAATACGCGTGTCCATTCCATCATTTGTTGATCCATCATTTCACCTCATCGTCATGATTACTGATTTTTTTATTTTCCCCTAATAATTTGTCTACAAACAAAAAAT
>NZ_JAPEHX010000098.1:0-4963 GCF_028823655.1 Exiguobacterium sp. B2(2022)
AAAGCTCGGCAGGATGCGGAGTGTCAGTAAAGAATCCGAAGGTTTTGGCGCTTCAAGTATCTGGAAATCTTCTTGTTGCAGTTTGTTGGTTAAACTGACACAATATTCATATGGAAACCAACTATAGAAGAACTCATACCACTGTTTCTCTAATCAATTATCACTTCGTTTTCTGTCCTCGATACAGAAGAAAGATATTCCTTCGTAACGATGTAGAAATACGTTTCAAAGGTTTGATGTCCGAAATATGCGAAGGACTGAATATCAAAATTATAGCCTTGGAATGCGATAAAGATCATACGCATATGTTCCTTGACGCCCCTCCAACACTGAGTCCTGCTGACATCATGGCAAAAATAAAGGGAGTAACGTCTAAAAAGTTAAGAGAGGAATTTCCTCATCTTCAACATTTGCCGAGTCTCTGGACACGATCCTATTTCGTCTCCACCGCTGAAAATGTATCGAGCGAAACGATCAAACGTTATGTCGGACAACAAAAAACAAGGGGGTGACACCGTGTCTCAGACGCTGACAGTTAACATTAAACTGAAGCCGACAAAAGAACAGGAAGTTGTTTTAAAAAGCATGGCAGAAACATATATCGAGACGGTCAATCAACTTATCTCTGATATGGTGGATGCTAAAGCGATGCTCAAATTGACAAGTAAAAGTGTTTGCGCCCATTTGCCTAGTGCCGTCAAGAACCAGGTCATCAAAGATGCCCAGAGTGTCTTCCGGAAAGTGAAGAAGTCGAAATACAAGGTCGTCCCTGTCCTGAAGAAACCTTACTGCACATGGAACAACCAGAACTATTCGTTCGATTTTGAGTCCATTTTTCTTCCAATCTTGGTAGACGGGAAGGTCAAAAGGACAGAGATCCGTGCCGAGATGGTCGATCGAGACAATCGTAACTTCTCCCTTCTGAATAACAAGCTGGGTACGCTTCGTATCACGAAGAAGTCAAAGAAATGGATGGCTCAAATCGCCGTCACAATCCCCACGACGGAGAAGACCGATACGAAGGTTCTTGGTGTCGACCTCGGTCTAAAAGTCCCGGCGGTCGCATCGACCGATTGCGACAAGGTGAGGTTCTTTGGGAACGGTCGCGAGAACAAGTTCATGAAACGAAAGTTCCGGGCGAAACGGAAAGAGCTCGGTCAAAAGAAGAAGCTGAACGCAATCAAGGAACTGGACAACAAGGAGCAGCGTTGGATGAAAGACAAGGATCACAAGGTGAGCCGTGAGATCGTCGACTTCGCAAAAGAGAACAATATTTCTGTCATTCGCCTAGAGAAGCTAGCGAATATCCGGCAGACGGCAAGAACAAGCCGTAAAAACAATAAGAATCTGCATACATGGTCGTTCTATCGCTTGGCATTATTTATCGGGTACAAGGCGAAACTAGAAGGGATCAAGGTTGAATATGTCAATCCCGCATATACATCTCAAACATGCCCTTCTTGCGGGAGTCGGAATAAAGCGAAAGACCGTACCTATTCGTGTTCTTGCGGATTTAATAAACATCGAGATGTAGTCGGTGCGATGAACATCCGAACCGCACCTGTGGTTGATGGTAAAAGTCAATCAGCCTGAGAACCTATAGGGTCTGTCTCAGGAGGGGTGATGGCACACCCTCATCTGGAGGTTTGAGCAAAACAGAAATGGACTGCGCTCGCACAAGCACTTCAGAATCCCACTCATCCGGAAGGGTGAGCTTGCGGCTTTAGCCGTGGGAGTGTCAAGAACGACCGCTACAACATTTCCCGGAAAATGTTCGTTCTCTATCAGCCAACCGAGCGCTTCACATGTTCAAATCTCTCATTCATCCGTATCCTCGTGCACATATTGAAGGACGGTCTCCGCCAGTTTTTCCGGTAGTCCCGCTTCTTTCAATTGTTCGAGTGAGGCCAGGCGAATCTGTTTCATCGACCCGAAATGACGGATGAGCTGTTGACGACGCTTAGGACCTACTCCAGGAATCTCGTCTAGAATCGACTTCGTCATCTTTTTCGTGCGCAAGCTGCGGTGGAAAGTGATGGCGAAACGGTGGACCTCGTCTTGCATCCGCTGCAACAGATAAAACGCACTCGATCGTGGATGAAGTTCCACGACCGCACCATGTTCACCGAACAACAGTTGGCTCGTCCGATGTCGGTCATCCTTTTTGAGTGAGCCGACAGGCAAGTCGAGCCCGAACTCGTTTTGGATGACGTCGAGCGCGGCATTCAACTGTCCGATTCCACCATCAATCAATAGGAGATCCGGTAGACGCTTGTCTTCCGTCAACAGACGGCGGAACCGTCGCCGCACGACTTCGCGCATTGTCTCGTAATCGTCCGGCCCTTGGACGGTTCGAATCTTATATTTCCGATACTCTTTCTTGAGTGGCTTCCCGTCTTCAAAGACGACGAGCGCCGATACGGCGTCCGCCCCTTGAATGTTCGCGTTATCGATGATGTCGACACGCGACAAGTTCGGAATGCCGATTGCCTCCCCGAGTTCACGCATCGCGAGTAACGTCCGCTCTTCGTCCCGAGCGAGCAATTCGAATTTCTCGTTCAAGGCAATCGTCGCGTTCTTCGTCGCCAAATCGAGTAGTTGCTTCTTCGCCCCGCGTTTCGGCTGCATCACTTTCGTGCCGATGGCGTCATTTAATAAATCGAGCCGGACCGTTTCCGGTACGAGAATCTCTTTTGGCACGACGTTTTGTTCATAGAACTGGACGATGAAACTTTCGAGTTCTTCGGAAGGTTCCCCATGCATCGGGAAGAGCGAGACATCTCGCTCGATCATCTTCCCGCCACGCATGTAGAACACTTGGACACACATCCAGCCTCGGTCAAGCGTATAACCGAAGACGTCTCGTGCAGTCGGGTCGGCCGTAATCATGTTCTGTTTATTCATGATCGATTCGACCGCTCGAATCTGGTCGCGTAGTTCAGCAGCCCGCTCGAACTGCATGTCCTCAGCGGCGCGTCCCATCTCGACATTCAACTTCGCGAGCGTCTCGCTAGTCTCACCGTTCAAGAAACGACGAATCTCGTTGACGATCTCTTTTTGCGAATCCGTGTCGACCGCGAGTTCACAAGGTCCCAGACATTGCCCGATGTGATAATAGAGACAAAGTTTCTTCGGCATCGGCTGACATTTACGGAGCGGGTAGAGTTTATCGAGCAGACGTTTCGTCTCGTTCGCTGCGTAAGCGTTCGGATACGGTCCGAAGTAATGTCCACCGTCTTTCTTCAGCTTACGTGTCGTCAATAGACGCGGATATGGTTCGTTCGTGATTTTGATGTACGGATACGTCTTGTCGTCTTTCAGGCGAATGTTGTACTTCGGGTCGTGCTTTTTGATGAGCGTCATTTCAAGGAGCAACGCCTCGAGTTCGCTCGCCGTCACGATGTACTCAAAGTCACGGATCTCTGCGACGAGACGCATCGTCTTGATATCGTGTGCACCCGTGAAGTAGGAGCGGACCCGATTCTTGAGATTTTTTGCCTTCCCTACATAGATGACCTCACCATATTCATTTTTATGCAAATAGCAACCCGGTTCGTCCGGGAGTAGCGCCAATTTATGTTTAATGTGATCGGTATGACTCAATTTCATTCACCTCAGTTTAGCTTCCTCCTGGACGGGAAAAAGAGTGTGATATCTCGTCAGAGGAGGATTTTATATTATGAAACGATACGATGTCATCATTGTCGGTAGCGGATCAGCCGCGAGCCAAGCCGCCACGATTTTACGTGACGCCGGTAAAGAGATTGCTATCATTGAAAACTGGACGTTCGGAGGAACGTGTCCCCAGCGTGGATGTGACCCGAAAAAAATGCTCGCCGAAGGTGCCGAACTTCTCGCCCGTACGGAACGTATGCGCGAGCTCGGCGTCGAAGGAAGCCTATCCCTCGATTGGTCGTCCTTTAAAAAGCGGATTGATGAATATCGCTTCTCGATTCCTACGTCAAAAACGCAACATTGGAACGAGATGAACATTGATTTATATCAAGGGGAGCCTCACTTTATCGATGAAGACTCGATCGTCATCGATGGTCACGAGCTCTCCGCCCCTCAATTTTTAATCGCGACGGGCCAAACACCACGTCCTCTCGACATCCCAGGTGGCGAACTGGCCATTACGAGCGATGATGTGTTCGACCTCGACACGTTACCGAAATCGATTCATATTGTCGGTGCCGGTTATATCGCTTTTGAATTCGCCCATATCTTCCGACGCTTCGGAAGCGACGTGACCCTTCTCATTCGTTCACGTGCGCTGAAGGCATTCGACCCGAACGTCGTCCATCGGCTCCTCGAAGAATCAAAACGAATCGGGATCACTGTCCGACACGACGTCGAACCGACACGAATCGATGGGAACGTCTTAACGTTATCAGATGACTCTACCCTTGAAGGAGTTGTCCTTAACGCCACCGGGCGAATTCCAAGCATCGAGCGACTTCATCTCGAAGTAGCAGGCGTCAATGCCGATCATCATGGTGTTCAGGTGAACGAGCATCTCCAGACGAGCAATCCGAATATATACGCCGCCGGAGACGTCGCTAATAGTCCAAATCCCGCACTCACTCCGTTCGCCGGTCAGGAAGGTCGTCTCGCTGCATTGAACATGCTTCACGGGAATACGCGGGCACTTCCCGAGCGCCCGGCACCGACCATCGTCTATGCGACGCCACCGATTGCCAAAGTGGGGCTCACCGTGGAGGAAGCGGAAGCCGAGGGCATCGACTTCGACGTGAAAGAAACGGACATGTCCCATTTCCTCACCTATTCACGCATCAATGACACGACCGCCTATTCGAAAGTATTGTTGAGTGCGGAAGGTCATATCATCGGCGCACATCTGATTGGACACCATGCCCCGGAACTCATCAATCTGTTCTCTTTCATTATACAGAACAAACTGTCGCATCAACACGTGAAGCACTTAGAAGTCGCCTATCCGACG
>NZ_JAPEHX010000099.1:0-4846 GCF_028823655.1 Exiguobacterium sp. B2(2022)
GACCTCGTCAAGCACGACATGGGGAAACTGGCGTCCGTCGAGGCGACACAGGCGCTCGAGGTATTGTTCGCCCTCATCGGTGAGCTCCTGTTCCTCCATGCGGTCATGCCGTCCCCGATTGCCTTGGTCGGGATCACGCTCGTCATGGTCGGTGTCGTCTTCCATAGTCGGAGCCAATTTATCGAACTCCCGATGGCGATCGAAAAGGAAGCATAAAAAATACCTCGCTCCTTCGAGCGAGGCATTGTCATGAACTTGTTGTCAAACTGCCTTTGACTTTGTCGTAGAAGTCATCCATCATACCAGTACGGCTACCGAGTTGGCAGATGAGTTCGAGCGTTTCTTTATAGAACTTCTTGACGAGTCCTTTGTTTTTGATCCCGTCCATCGACGCGAGCGTCTTGTCGAGATTCTCTAAAATCTCTTTGATCTGTGCGTCCGAGTCCGGTTTGACGACCGTCATGTTCTCGGGGATGCTGACGACCTTCTCTTGACCTTGGTGGCGGAACGATGCGCCGAAGCCGAGGTTCTCGATGAAGAGGTGCGGCATGACCTTTTGACCGAAGAAGTGCTTGTGCCAGTCTGTCGCTTTCATCGTGTCCATATCTTGTTTGAACGTGGAAGCCGTCGAGACGTATTGTTTAAACAAATCCGTCATGAATTTCTCGATGACCGGGATTTGAAGGGCGAAGACGTTTTTCAAGAGCGCGTCGAGCTGAGCGCGCGTCAAAGTAGTTTCGTTAGACATGTCAGTTCCTCTTTTCTCTAATACGTTATTACCATCGTATGGGATTGGCGGACGGTCGTCAATGTAAGGGGAAACATTTTTTCAGAATATTTGATGAAAAGTCATCAACTTGTGGGATAATCAAGTGAAGACATCAATAACTAGGGAGTGGTTCTTGTGAACAAATCGATGAAATGGGCGCTCGCGCTCGGTGTGACAGGTGCATTGGTGGCAACGGTCGGTGTCGTCTCGTCCCGGGGACGGACAGAGGATACGACGCAGACGATTCGTGACCGAGAACTCGGATACGAGATCATCTTGCCGTCAAAAATCGTTGCGGCGATCGAACGCGGTGACGTCTATATCGAGAAGGCACAGGACGTCGTCGACATCGGGGACACGAAGAGCTACAGCACGTTCGATTTGTACTATAACGTCGAGGACGGGGACGACCAGCTCTTGTTCCACTTGGACTTGATCGACCGTGAGTTGACGGAAGAAGCGTTCGCGACAGAGGTCGGGTACGGCAACTATCTCGGCACGAACGACAAGACGTTTTTCTGGGTCGAACCGACAGAGGCCGTCCCGGGTGCGGAGGCGCATACGGATGAAATCGCTGAATTGATCGAGACGCTCCCTGAGTTGGAGTTCCGGACGTTATAATCTCGTAAGTGGGCTCGCTACGGCGGGCTTTTTCCTTTGTGTTACAATACAAATGAGGTGATGTTTATGAATTGGACAGTAGAAGAAGTCAAACAAGCGGATGATGTGAAAACGTTAGAACAGGCGGTCAACACGAGCGATAAGATTGACGTCAAAGTCGGTCACGAGTCGGTCGGACAGAACGACTATGCGGTATACGACGGCGAGACGCTCGTCGGGTATCTCATGCTCTTCCCGTATCTCCCGAACGAGTATGAGGTGAACGCGCTCGTCCACCCGGAATATCGGAAGCAAGGCGTCTTCACGGCATTGCTCGAGACGGCGAAACAGGATGCGAAACTGAACGGCTGTGAGGCGTTCACGTTCGTCATCGACCGGAACTCAGCATCTGGGAGGGCGGTGCTTGAACATCTTCAGGCAGCGTATCAGTTCTCGGAATACAATCTCGTCTTGAAGAAGGCGGAATTGTTCTTGAAACCGGACGAGGTATCGCTCCGTGAGGCGACGGCAGACGACCGCCCGCTCATCATCACGACACTCAGCGAGGCGTTCGGTGACCCGGTCGATGTGACGGAAAACATCTATCAACAAATCGACACACCGGACCGTGTGACGTATATCGGCGAAGTCGATGGCAAACCGGTCGGCATCATCCGTGCCCTTCTCGTCGGTGACGATGCGGCAAGCATCCACGCGTTCGGTGTCAAGGCAGGAGAGCAAGGAAAAGGTTACGGCACGAAGATGTTAAAACAGATGGTACAACAACTGTTCCGCATGGGCCGGACGAAAGTCGAGCTCGATGTCGAAACGGAAAACAAGGCAGCGCTCGAAATCTATAAGCGCGCAGGCTTCGCAGAAAATGGCGGCTACGAGTTTTACATGATCGAATTATGAGGTGACCTACATGGTGAAAAATCTGAAATGGCTTGGTGCGGCGTTTGAAGCATTTCTCGGGATCCCGATTCTCGGTGGTCTTTTCATCATCGGGATGGGCTATTCGCCCCTCGGATTCATGTTCGTCTATCACGTCATCGTGTTGATTCTCTCGTTCAGTCGACTGAACCGATTCTCGTACGGCGCGGCCGTCGGGATCACGGCATCAATCCTCGGGTTCATTCCAATCGTCGGGATGATGCTCCACTGGGCGGCAGCCATCACGCTCGCGATTGACGCGGCGACGACTCCGCGACGGGTGACGCGCGTCGAACGTGACGATGAAGCATTCTAACGAAACGTACTCCTTTACGGGTACGTTTTTTCATTGACCAAACGTTCAACTGAAAACGCTATACATTCATTGGAAATCGGACGATATAGGGAGTGATGAACACAATGAGGAGGAACAACACAGTGAAAGTATTTAAAAACTTTACGACGCAATTGCTCGCGTGGATTTTGGTCACTTCCTTTATCACGGGCGGAGCGGTCGGCTACATCACTCTATTGCTTTTGACAGAACTTGAGATGGAACAAGGACAGGTCATGCTCGTCGGTACCGTCGTGGCGTTACTCATCTCGTCACTCGGCGGCATTGTCATTTACTTGATCGCCCGTCGTCCACTGAAAGCGGTCGAGATGGCTTCAGAGAAAGCCGTCGAAGTGGGGAACGGTGATTTGACGGTCCACTTCGCGGACGAGAAGACATCAGACCGTTCGGAGATGGGACGTTTGCTCTTGTCGATGGACAACATGGTCGAGCACCTTCGGGAGCAAGGGACGAACATGCGTTACACGGCGGACCAGTTGACGGGTTCGGCACAGGAAATTGCAGCTTCAGTCCAAGAAGGAAACGTGGCGGGCGAAAGTATTCGTGTCGCGATGGATTCCCTCAACAAGATGTTAGAAGACAATGTCAGTGCGACATACAACTCGATGGACTTGCTTGGAGCGGTCGCACGGACGATGGAGAGTATCCGTCAAGAGATGTCATCAGCGCTTGATTCAGCGAGCGAGATGCAACAGGAAGCGGAGAGCGGGAAAGGCCTCGCGTCGTCTTCCGTCAATGCGATGCATGCGATTGCTGGAAAAGTGGAGCAATCCTCGACACTCAACAGCCAGTTGACAGAGATGACAGGCGAGATCTCACGCATTACGGATGTCATCAGTGACATCTCGGCACAGACGAACTTGCTTGCCTTGAACGCGTCGATTGAAGCGGCACGTGCCGGGGAGCATGGACGTGGATTTGCCGTCGTTGCGGCAGAAGTCAAAAAGCTCGCGGAACAAACGGCGAACTCGACACAAGAAATCACGGATCTTATCGTCGACGTGAAGCGTCTCGTTGGGGATACATCGTCTTCGATGGCGAACGTGAAAGCAGAAGTCGAGACAGGCGTCGGCTTGGTTGAAAAAGCGGGTGGGGCGTTCGCATCAATCCACAATTCAGCGAATGAAGTGTATAGCCATGTCCATTCAGTCGACTCATTGCTTGATGAATCACGCGGTCAAATCGATTCGGTCGTGACAAACTCGGCAGGCATCGTCGGAATGGTCGAAGAAGCATCACGTTATGCGAATGAAGTGACGTCAGCGGCGAGCCAGCAAGCGGCAAGTCTTGGAGAAGTGAACGGGGCAATGACAGAGCTCGTTCGCGTCGCAGAGAGTTTGCAGAATGAGACGGAACAGATGAAGGTGGAAGCTTAAATAATGTTGAGGAGACGTCCCAGTGATGGGGCGTTTTTTCTATTTTATGGTATAAGTAAATAGTGATAAAAAACCTTAAAAGGGATTTATTTAAATATATAGTTAATAAAACGGAGGGTAAGCATGTCTTATTTCGATAACGAATGGAAACAAAAAGTTGAAAGATATACAAAAGAAACAGCCCAATTCATCGAAAAATGGATGGACCATTTAGATGAAAAAGGAACCGCTTTAAAAGATAAATGGATAGATCAAAGCCGAACAATCGACAAACAAAATCGAATGCTTGAAGTTCTGCAACAAAAAGAACAGTTGAATTCACAAACTATTCAATCGTTGCAAGAAAAACTGAAACAAGCAACCATTAAATCTAATCATACGCAATCGGAGCATCTTACAAAGGAATTAAAAGAAAAAAACGAAGTAGTTAGTAAGCTGCTTAAGCACATTCAAGCACAGCAAAAAATACTCACTGAAAAAGACGGAAATGTGAAAAAATTAGAAAAATCGTTAAAAGAATCAGAGCTTACCATTCTAGAAACAGAATATCGTTTGAAGCAATCAAAAGGATTAATGAAACAACTTCAAACTGAACGTTTGAACATTCAAAAGGAGAATGACAGAACTTCTAAGTTACTGAAGACGTACAAGCTGAAACTCGATGAATCAACTAGCGAGAATACAGTTCGGCATTACGAGTATCTAATTAACACATTAACCAATGATTTGCGCGAAGCAAATGAGAAAACTGATGATATCGATCGAATGATAAAACTAGAAAGTGAAAGAAATATTCAAAATGAAGCGCATCTT
>NZ_JAPEHX010000009.1:0-49505 GCF_028823655.1 Exiguobacterium sp. B2(2022)
CCGATCCGATTAAACGGATGGATTCAAAGTCATGACCGCGGCGCTCCAATTTCCGTTTGAACAGCTCGAGTGCACGCATATAGCCATACATCGTGAACTTTGAATCCGCTTCTCCGGTCTTAGAGTCACCAACGATGATGGCTGGACGGAAGATGGATACGTCGAGTTCATCCCGTGATTGCCAGACAGCCTGTTCGGCATGTGCCTTACTCTCTTCATATGGATTTAAAAAGGATTGAGATACATCATATAATGTCTCGCCGCCGACTTCTTTTGCCCCGAGTGTATAGGCGGTACTTACATGGAAAAACCGAGGAACGTCAATCAACTTGGCCAATCGAAGAGCTTCTTTCGTCCCCGTTACATTTGTTTCAAACAATTCATCGCGTAACTCTTCATCAAATTTGACGAGTGCTGCCATGTGTAGGAATAAATCGATTTTTCCTTTATGTGAATCGATAAATTGTTCATTAGCACCGAGTGCGTGTGCCGTCAAATCGCCAGGCAACACATCGATTGATTTTCTTTCTTCCACCGTGAACTGAGCATTTACTTTTTCCGGTGTTCGGGCGAGCATGCAAATCCGATGCCCCCGTTCAATCAACTCTTTGGCGAGTCGACCTCCTAAAAATCCAGTTCCACCAGTCATAAAAATATACAATCGCGTTCTCCCTCTCTGTGACATTCTGCATCCATCATATCAAGTCTTCCGTCATGTAGCCACTTTGCGTCGTTCAAAATTTCATGTTTAGAAAAAAACGAAGTCGGTTATGAACTATAGAGAAGCGTACGAAAGGTGCGTAACGACAGCTTGCCTGTCAAATCCATTGAAGTGAGGTTTTTAAGAATCATGGCAAATCTATTCGGAACAGACAAGGATGACGTAGCAAAGAAGCAACAAGAAATTGAGAAAACGGTACAAGAGAAAAATATTACCCAAATCCATCTTTACTTTTCAGATGTCCTCGGTGATTTGAAACTCTTGACCCTTTCGGCAAAATTGTTGCCAGAGGTTTTTGAAGGAAAAACAATGTTTGATGGCTCTTCGATCAACGGATTCTCTTCCATCAAAAACTCCGACTTATTCTTGAAACCGGATTTAGATCGTCCACGTTATGAGCAAGATGGTGATGAGAGTATTTTGGCGTTCTTCTGTGATGTTTGTACACCAGAGGGTGAGCGATATGAATACGACCCACGTAATGTGTTGAAGGATGCACTCGAGCGAGCTGCACGCGATGGCTACTCGGTTTTTGTCGGCGCAGAGCCTGAATTCTTCATCTTTGATGAAAATGGAGAGTTTTATGATGAGGCCGGTTACTTCTCGACTCGTTCAGAAGACAAAGGTTACGAAGTACGTCAGCATATTGCAAATCGCTTGAGCAATGTCGGATTCAACATCGAAGCGGTCCACCATGAGGTCGCTCCGGCACAACATGAAATCGGAATCAAATATGACGATGCGCTCCATACGGCAGATAACATTCAGTTCTTCAAAGAAATCGTCAAGATTGCGGCGAAAGAAAAAGGGGCATCTGTCTCATTCTTACCGAAGCCGTTGCGTGACGTGAACGGTTCTGGGATGCATTTGAACATCTCGGTATGGAAGAACGACGAAGCAGGCAAAGCGACAAGCAACGCGTTTGACGAGGCTGACGCCGATTATGGCCTCTCTCAAACAGCTCGTCATTTCATCGAAGGGATCTTAAAGCATGCCCGTGCGACGGCCATCTTTACAAATCCGCTTCCTGAGTCATATGAGCGTCTCGTTCCTGGATTCGAGGCACCGGTCAACATTTGCTGGAGTCCATCGAACCGTAGTTCGATGATTCGAATCCCAGCTTCTCGTGGAAGCGCGACTCGAGTAGAGGTCCGAAACCCTGACCCGAGTGCAAACCCATACTTGGCACTTGCTGCCCTCATCTACGCTGGTTTAGAAGGAATCGAGCAGAAGCTCGAACCGTCTAAGCCGAACGAGGACGACTTGTTCGAGTATTCAGCGAAACAAATCGAAAGCCAAGGAATCGCATCTCTTCCTGCGACATTCCATGAATCGATTCAATCGCTGAAACAAGACAACTTCCATGATTACTTTAACCACAATATGATTGACCGCTACTTGTCACTCATTCAAGTACGCAAATAAAAAATGACGCCAGCCTGGCGTTTTTGATGATTAATGGATTCCGCGCATATATACTTTGATTTTTGGTGCGAGCGCGAACAGAATCAAACTTAAGATGATAGCGACTCCGCCGATGACTCCGAAATAGAGCATCTCATTCTCTGGTGAGTAGAACTTGACGAGCTGGGCATTGATCCCTTGCGCGGCAGCGTTCGATAAAAACCAGAGTGACATCGTTTGAGCAGAGAACGCAGCGGGTGCAAGTTTAGTCGTAGCCGACAAACCGACCGGCGACAAGCTCAACTCGCCCAACACGACGATAAAGTAACTCAAGACGAGCCAGAGCGGGTTGACGAGGGCATCCGGACCGCTGAAGTAAGCAGGGAGTAGGATGACCAAGAAACTGATCCCTGCAAACAAGATCCCGAAAGCGAATTTCGTCGGGATACTCGGCTCACGGTCCCCAAGGCGAACCCACAACCAAGCGAATACCGGTGCGAGCAGAATGATGAAGAGCGGGTTCAACGACTGGAACCATGCCGGTGACAATGTGAATCCGAAGAATTCAAGGTCAGTCCGTGTATCGGCATAACTCGCAAGGATTGTTGCCCCTTGCTCTTGAATCGCCCAAAACATGACCGAAGCGATGAAAAGTGGGATGTAGGCGATGATGCGCGAACGCTCGACCTCTGTCGTCTTCGGACTGCGGTACATAATAATAAAGTAAATCGTCGGAATCGCAATCCCGAACACTCCGACGAGCGAGATGAACGTGTTGATTGTGAACCATCCGAGCGGAATCAAAATCGCGAGCAAAATGGCGATACCGATCGTGACGAGACTGACGATGCGAATCGTTTTCTTTTTCTCGTCTGGGGACAACGGGTTCGGTACATATGAACCAGCAAGCCCGAGGTTCGTCTTACGTGTCAACACGAAGACAACAAGTCCAACGAACATCCCGATTGCTGCAAGGGCGAAGCCCCAATGGAACCCGTAATCTTTTTGTACTTGTCCAACGATCAGAGGCGAAATGAATGCGCCTAAGTTGATCCCCATGTAAAAGATACTGAATCCAGCGTCGCGACGGCGATCCGTTTCGCTATACATATCTCCTACGATGCTTGATACGTTCGGTTTCAATAAACCTGTACCAATAACAATCAAAAACGACGCTACCTGGAATCGAGAGGACGATGTGCCCGAGCATGATGAACACACCACCGTAGAAGACCGCACGTGACGTCCCGAATACTCTGTCCGCAAGCCATCCCCCAATGACCCCTGACATATAAACGAGCGCACCATAGACGGACATGATGGACAGCGCGACATTACGGTCGAGCCCGAGTCCACCTTCAGAAACCTCATAGTACATATAGAATACGAGGATGGCCCGCATGCCATAGTACGAGAAACGTTCCCAAAACTCCGTGAAGAATAGGGTGAACAACCCTTTCGGTTGTCCGAAGAAGCCTTTTTGTGGAACACTGTCCACGATTGTCTGTTTATCGATCCTTTCCATGAAAGATCCCTCCTTAACCGTTTTATCATAAAAAGGATTATTATGATTGTAAAGTGAATTGAATGATAATTTCAAATTTTAATAAGAATGAAAAGAATGAAAAGACCACACTTTCTAAAAAACAGAGAGTGTGGTCAATGAGTGATTACGCGGATTTTTGCTTTGCTTCTGTCGCTTGAACGTGACGTCCGAGTTGCCAGTAAATAATACCTGACAGACAGCTCGCGCCGCCGATCAAAATCAGTGCGATATGCCCGGCACGATGATCGAAGAAGACGCTTGCGATAATCGGTGCCGTCACACCGCCGATCAGCCACTGGACACTCGCAGCCCCATTGTAGGCGCCGCGCATGTTCTCTGGCGCAATCAAGGCGATGAATGTCTGTTGGACAGGGGACATGATCATCTCGCCAAACGTGTAAAACGCGTAGACGGCGAGTAAAATCCCGACGAGTGGGAGATAAGGAACGTCGAGAGCGTACAATGCTCTCGGGACGATTGCAATCAAGACCATCCCAATCCCGAATACGGTAGCTCCAGCAAACATGACTTTCCCAAAAGGCTTATTCCCAAGCTTCGATGCAATCGGGAACTGGAAAAGAACGACGAGAATCCCGTTAAGTGCCAACAGGTAAGGGAATGGGTTTTGTTGATCCGTATACGTCGGGAGCGACTCTTTCAAAAAGAGCGGCAACATACTTTCGACGACCGAGAACCCCATTGATATGAATATACCCGCAAAGATAAAGATCAGAAACACGCGGTCGTTATAGAATACGCGCAACACTTCACGGTTGCTCGGGGTCTCATCTTCCGTGAACTCCGGCAACGACTCGTGAATAAATGCCCCAAGCACGAGGGCATATAATCCAAAGATGAAAGCAGCCGCAAAGAAAATGAGCTCCCTGTCGATAAACAGTACCGCACTCCCGAGAAGCGGTCCGAATGCGGCTCCGATGTTATGCCCCATTCGTAAGAGGCCGAACGCCTCGTTCATATGCTCGGGTTCCGTGACATCAGCGACCATTGCACTGGCAGCGGGGTGGAACAATGAATTGGTCAAGCCGAGCATGGCATTGAGTAAGAGCAACGGCCAAAACGAGTCGGCGAACGCAAAACCGATGAGGGCGAGCGCGTCACCAACGATGGCGATCATCATGATTGGTTTGCGTCCGTATAGATCAGCAAGCCGTCCCCCAATCATCGAGCCGAGGAGCGCCATGATTGGTCCCGTCGCCATGATGATTCCGACTTGAAGATAGCTGTCTAACTGGTCACTATAATAAAGGACTAAGAATGGGGCAATCATGAACATCATGATTCCCGTGATCGTTTCTCCTAAGAAACGTATCCAAATGTTGCGGTCGAGTTGCTTGAGTGATTGAAACATACAGGTCACCTGCTTTATTTAATTTTAGACACAAAAGGGACGTCATATGCATGAAGGCATACGACGTCCCACGTTGTTTATGCATGCCTAGTTAGGCAGGCGTCTTAGATATGAATCAATCGAAGAGGTGCCTGCCAATCAGTATGAACTTGAATGAATGGTTTCGAAGATACTACTGACATGGGAACCTCTCCTTTCTGTTAATTGTTGTTCTTCTCTTCAACTGTATGACACATTTCATCAATGTGTCAACAAATTATTGGGAGGATTTAGAGTAATTCATTTAAATTTTTTCGATTCAAACGATAATCAATCAGTCTAGACAAGACGACTTGAATCATCGCCGTGATCGGGACACTCACAAACATGCCGACGAGACCGAATAGACTTCCTCCGATGATAATCGATGTGATGACCCAAAACGGAGTGATTCCGACGCTGTCACCCAAAATCTTCGGCCCGAGCCATAACCCGTCAAATTGCTGCAACAAGAAGATGAACAAGAGCACCAATACGGCGGTGAACGGATCATAGAAGTAAGTGATGATAAACGCTGGGATCATCCCCAGTAGCGGACCGACGTATGGGATAAAATTGAGCACCCCGACGATGACACCAAGAAGTAACGCGTATGGCGCCCCGATGATTAAGAGTCCGATGACAGCGAGAACACCGATGATCAGACAATCGAGTGATTTACCGATGATGTATCGTTTAAAAATGTAGTCCATCTCCTGAAAGATATCGATTGTCGTCTTCGCAGTGCCCACTGGTAAGAGCGCGTAGAGAAGGCGTTTGAACATGCGAGCGAAGACTTCTTTGTCTTTTAACAGATAGATGGAGATGACAATCCCAATCAAGAAGTTGATCAATGTCATCGTGAAACTAGAGACATAACTGACAGAAGAGAGGACGGCCGTCTCGACCCATCCGGAATAACGATCCTCGAAGCGTGCAAAATCAATCGCCTGGGCGATCGTCGCATTATAGTCTTTCAAGTAATTGTTTACATCACCTAAGAACGCATCGATTTGACGGATGTAGACGGGTAACTCCTCGATGAGTGATGAAAGACTCGAGTAGATCCGCGGGAACAACGTGACGACGGAGATCGCTAAAATCCCGATAAACGTGATATAGACGATGAGCAGACCTTGATATCGCTTCAAATGGAACCGTTCTTCAATATAAGAGAGTACGGTGTTGAGTAACAAAGCGATGGCAATCCCCATGATGATCGGGGTCAGTAACTGAAACGTGTACTGCAAAACACGTGAGATGGTATCCGGTTCACTGATGACCCGCCATAAGACGAGTAAAATCAGACCGATCACACTGAGTTTCCAAATAAGTTGACGATTAAGCTCCAATGCTCTATCCCCTCATACAAATATAATTTTTCTACTCTTTTACTATGAATGTTTTTTGAAAAGGATTCAATAGATGTTCACTTTGAAAAAAATGTTTGACACCGTTGGAAATGTCTGGTTAACTTAGGGACATACAAAAATTACATAGCGAATAACACTTTCTATCAAGAGAAGCGGAGGGACTGGCCCGATGAAGCTTCAGCAACAGATTGCAAAATACTGTGCTAATTCCAGCAAGGTGACCTTGAGAGATGGGAAGGTGGTTGACTACATACGTCTGTATTGAGCACCCCTTTCCTCAGAAAGGGGTGTTTTTTCGTATCAGGAGGAAGAATCATGGCAGACAGACGTTCACAATTATTAAAATCTTTACCGACGCAACACTTCGTCGGATTAGCAGAAGAGGTCGCAGCGGTAGAGGCAAGCGGGAAGAGCGTCATCCGACTCGGGCAAGGGACACCCGATTTACCGACGCCCGCTCCAATCTGTGAGGCGCTCGAACGTGCCCTCACGGACCCGACCACACACCAATACGGTCCATTTCGAGGACAGACCCGATTGAAACAGGCGGTCGCATCATTTTACTCTCGTGAATATGGTGTCGAACTCGACCCGGAACGAGAAGTCGCCATCTTGATTGGTAGTAAATCAGGTTTGATCACACTCCCACAATGCCTTCTCGAACCAGGTGACGGGATTTTGCTCCCGAACCCGGGTTACCCGGATTACATCTCTGGAGCGAGGCTCGCAGGTGCGGAAATCATCGATTTGACGCTAAAAGAGGAACATGGCTTTCTTCCGAACTATTCAACACTCGATCCGTGCCATGCGAAACTCATGTATTTGAACTACCCGAGCAATCCGACTGGGGCTGTCGCAACACCAGCATTCTTTGAAGAGACCGTCGCGTTTGCGAAAAAGCATGATGTGATGGTCGTCCACGATTTCGCTTATGGAAGCATTGGGTTCGACGGTTATGTTCCACCGAGCTTCCTGCAGGCAGATGGTGCGAAAGATATTGGAATTGAAGTATACACGATGTCGAAGGCGTTCAATATGTCAGGGTGGCGTGTCGCGTTCGCGGTCGGAAATGCCGATATCATCGAAGCCATCAACACATATCAAGATCACGTCCACGTCTCTGTCTTCTCGGCCATTCAAGAGGCAGCGATCGTGGCATTAGAATCCCCGCGTGACTTACGTGACGACCTAGCCTCACTTTACGAAACAAGACGAAACCGATTGATTAATGGGTTACGCCGGGCGGGGTGGGAGATTGAGGCACCAAAGGGTTCGTTCTTTGTATGGGCGAAAGTACCTGAGGGGGATGCAAAATCGTTCTCGACAAAGTTACTCCACGAGGCGGGAGTCGCCGTCACACCAGGCTACTTCTTCGGAACAGAGGGAGAGCACCACATCCGTTTCGGTCTCGTATCGTCTGAACAGAAGATTGATGAAGCGGTAGAACGGATTGAGAGACTGTTTGCAGCCTATGAGGAGGTACATTTGTGATTCGTCAGGCCGTGCTCGAATATGACCATTCGCATAATGCGCTCGAGGACCTTCATACGTTGATTGGGAATCGGGAGGCACTCGTTTTGAGAGGATTGAACGGATACGGTGAAGCGGTTCGCGTGTTCCCTCGTCTAGCAGAAATTCCGAGTGTACGATTTTACGGTGAATGTTCAGACGAAGAAGTAAATCGTTTGAATGCCTATCGACCAGACGTATGGATTGCCGTCGGCGGAGGTAAATTGATTGATACGGCGAAGCGGATTGCATTCGCTCAGTCAGTCCCGCTCATTGTTGTCCCGACACTCGTATCAAACTGTGCAGCCTTCACACCACTGAGCGTCATCTACAGTGAGGAAGGGTCTTACATTCGCTATGACACGTTTCCGGTCGTCATCGAGCGCGTCATCGCAGATGAACGACTGTTACGTGATTCGCCTTATGACTATTTCAAGGCTGGCGTCATCGACACGGTCGCAAAGTGGTTCGAGGCTCGTTATATTAGCGGGACGACTTCAAAGGATGCAGGGATTCAGTCCGGGTTATCACTTGCTGCGCAGTGCGGTAAATTGATGGACTTGTCGATTCATGAACAGGACTTTCGTCGTTATGGAACGGACGTCCGATATATCGTCGACCATGTCCTCGCAATCGGTGGTGCGGTTGGTGGGTTCGGGGATGCCGGCACACGTGTTGCCGTCGCGCACGCCGTTCATAATGCACTTAGTCGCTTTGATTCGACTCATCATTGGTTACATGGGGATAAGGTCGGGTTCGGATTGATTGTTCAAAAACGGTTGATTAGATCCGATGACACCTTCCTGCTCGAGGACTGGCTTCAATCCATCGATGCGCCGACTTCGCTAACACAACTTGGGATTCATCCTGATCAAGTCGATGAATTGGTCACTTCGATTGTTGAAGAAATCACGATTCAAGGGATTCGGAATCTTGAAGATTCAGAGCGGTTAAAAGAAATTCTCATCAATCTTCAAGAAGTGGTTTACAAATAATGCTTTTATCAGTAATATAATAACAAAATAATAAAACCGATTGCTTATCAAGAGTGGTGGAGGGACTGGCCCGATGAAACCCGGCAACCAGATCAGTATGATCATGGTGCTAATTCCAACAGACGTGACGTCTGGGAGATGAGCGTGTCCGACTTTCACTTGTCGTGCCCGCCGCTCTTCGTGAGTAGCGGGCTTTTCATTTGGAGGAGGAACTATTCATGAACATCAAACAAAAAACACTTTTGGCAGGTACATCATTCCTTGCAGCAATCGCACTTTCTGCGTGTGGACAATCCGAGGCGAGCGAGACGCTCAGCACGGAAGAACTGACGATCGGCGTGACCGGTGGCCCACACGAGCAAATTGCGGAGAAAGTACAAGAACTCGCGAAAGAGGACGGTCTTGAGATCGATATCAAAGTATTCAATGATTACAACACACCGAACACGGCACTCGACGAAGGAAGCCTTGATGTAAACAGTTACCAGACGTTATCGTTCCTCGAACTACAAAAGTCAGACAAAGGGTATAAAATTGACGACGTATTCAAAACGGTCGCATTCCCGATGGGTCTTTATTCTGAGAAGTTGACAGATATCAAGGATTTAAAGGAAGGGGATAAAGTGGCCGTCCCGAACGATCCGGCAAACGAACTTCGTGCCTTGCGACTATATGAAACAGCAGGTCTGATCACACTAAAAGAAGGTCTGACGGATAAAGCGACGAAACGAGATATCGCGGAAAACCCGCTCAATCTCGAATTCATCGAACTCGAAGCGTCACAGCTTCCCACACAGCTACCGGAAGTAGCACTTGCAGCCATCAATACGAACTTCGCGATGGGTGCAGGTCTCTCCATCAACGAGGATGCCCTGTTCCATGAGGACACGGTCGACAACCCGTATCCGAACTATGTGGTCGTCCGCTCGGCCAACAAAGAAGATGAGGTCGTTGAGACGTTGAAGTCTTACTACCATTCGGATGAAGTACGTGCTTTCATCGAAGAGGAATTCAATGGATCTGTCGTACCAGCATTCTGAGGAGGGATTCGATGATTGAACTGAAACAAATCACCAAGCAATTTCACGTCAATGGAGATAAAATCACAGCGCTCGACGACGTCTCCCTTACAATCGAAAAAGGGGAGATCTTCGGCATCATCGGCCGAAGCGGTGCCGGAAAGAGTACCCTTATCCGGATGATCAATCTATTAGAACGCCCGACGACAGGTGTCGTTGAGATTGAGGGACAAGACATCACGCTGCTAAAGAAAAAAGGTCTGTCGAATTTACGTCAGCGAATCGGCATGATCTTTCAACATTACAACCTATTAAAGACCGCGACCGTCGAAGAGAATGTCGCCATCCCGCTCCGCCTCGAAGGGCTCGGGAAGCAAGTCATCCGTGAACGGGTCGACCGCTATCTCGACATCGTCGGTTTATCCGAACATCGGAACCATTATCCGGAACAATTGTCAGGCGGTCAAAAACAGCGTGTCGCCATTGCGCGAGCGCTCGCCCATGAACCGGACATCCTCCTCAGCGACGAGTCGACGAGTGCGCTCGACCCTGAGACGACCGAGTCGATCTTAGAGTTGTTGCTCGAGATCAACCGAGAACTCGGATTGACCATCTTCTTGATCACGCATGAGATGGAAGTGATTGAACGAATCTGTGACCGAGTCGCCGTCATCGATCATGGGAAAATTATTGAACAAGGCAACGTGTTGGATGTCTTCTCAAACCCGAGACACGAAACGACGCAGCGGTTCTTGAAGACGAATCTCGATGTTCCGGAAGAAGTGGTGTCGGAATTACAGACGCGAGGCACGCTCGTTCATTTATCATTCATCGGTAGTCAAACGGAGCAAGCGGTGCTCGCGCAGTTGACGAAACGATTCGGGATCTTACCGAACATCATCGGAGGCGGGATCAAGAAATTGAAAGCGGGTCTTGTCGGAAATCTGCTCGTTCACCTTGACGGGGATCACGATCAAACAGAACTTGCTGTCCGTTATTTGAAGACGAGCGGCGTACACGTAAGGGAGGTGTCGAACCATGCAACAGTTCTGGACAGACTGGGGTGACCTCATTTGGACGGGAACGATTCAAACGTTGACGATGACGAGTATCGCGCTCCTCATCTCGACCTTGATTGGACTTCCGCTCGGGACGTTGCTCGTACTGACGAGACCGAACGGGCGTCTCGCAAACCGGTTCGTGTACGGTGGATTATCGAGCGTCATCAACGTCATCCGTTCGATTCCGTTCATCATTCTCTTGTTTTTCATCTTGCCGTTCACACGCTTCATCATGGGTACGACGATCGGGGTCCAAGGCGTACTTCTACCACTCATCGTCTTCACCGCCCCATACATCGCGCGGCTCATGGAGTCTGCTCTTCTTGAAGTCGACCGCGGGGTCATCGAGGCGTATGAGGCGATGGGCATCTCAACGAGAAAGATTATCTGGTACGTCCTCATCCGTGAGGCACGTTCTTCCATCGTTCTCGGATTGACGATTGCGACAATCGGGTTGATTGGTGCGACAGCCATGGCAGGTCTCGTTGGAGCCGGTGGGCTTGGAGATATCGCGTATCAATACGGACACCTTCGTTTCGAACCGGAAGTCATGTATGTGACGATTTTTGTCCTTATCCTACTCGTTCAATCGATTCAGTCATTCGGAAACCGATTGGCAGCTAGATTAAAACGAGCCTAAAAAAGAATCGTGTCGCCTTGGCGACACGATTTATGCGTTGTGGAGCAAACGTTTTAGTTCAGCGATGCGGTCATGCCGAGGAATGAACGTCCGAATCTCTTTCTCACTGAAACCGACCTGGATGCGATGATGGTCGAAGACAATCGGACTTTTCAGGATTTGAGGGTTTGATGCGACAAAACTGTACAGTTCGCGGATCGACATCTCGTCGAGTTTCTCAGCCGCTTGCTTATAGACGCTCTTCTGTACCGACAGCAAGTCGGTCGTCCCATTCTCGGTCAGACTTAGCATTTCTTTAAATTCACCAAAGGATAAGCCTTGGTCTGTCAATTTCTTTTCGATGAAGGGAATCTTTTGTTCCCGCAACCAATCAATCGTTTTTCTGGAAGAACTGCAGCTCGTATGCGTGAATACCGTGACCGTCACGACAACCACTTCTCCTTTACATCAGTTTGGTTCTAACTATTATCTCTTTTTATACGTTACGTTTCGTGATTATGTTTCAAATCACATACAGTTTCTTTTTGATTGAAGAAGACGTCGTTCGGGTACAGATTTCAAGAGTGACCACATAAGGAGGAATGAAGATGTTTGATTATACTGTACAGTCTGACCGTACCGTTGAGGACGTCATCGACCGTCTTGGAGAAGCGCTGAAAGATGAGGCATTCGGTGTATTATGGGACTTTGATTTGAGCGACACGTTAGAGAAAAAAGGTCAGGCCATTGAAGGGGAGTATCGCATTTTAGAAGTGTGCAACCCAAAGGCAGCAAAAGAAGTGCTGTCGCACCATCTAGAGGGAGGCTACTTCCTCCCGTGTAAAATTGCCGTTTTCGAAAAGGACAATCACACCCAAATCGGCATGCCGAAACCGACAACGTTGATTCGCCTCATAGATGACGAATCCTTACAAGCCGTCGCAGCGGACGTCGAATCTAGATTGCAACGTGCGATCGACCAAAGTAAATAATCGATGTACCATCCGTTCATGAAACATGAGCGGATTTTTTTTCGTATAAGATAGTTAGATAATGGTAAAATTGGATAGAAGCATGAGTGGAGGGATTATATGTTCAAACGTGGTATGGCGATGTTGCTTGGCGCTTCCATGTTAAGCGCATGTGGTGCATCTGACATAGAAGTCATTCAACTAGATTACATAGAAAATCAATGGAATCTCGAGAGTTACACGAAAGAAGGAGAATTTGTTCAAGTACACGAAACGAGAGAAGTGCTCGAGGCATGTGAGGGTGAACGAACGACGGAGCTAAATGGAGATGTCACTGTATATCAGACAGTGTTCGCAGGACGAAACGGGGTCGTGTCATCCATGGATCCGTACTCGATGAAAGTAGTTACCTATTTAGAAGGTGACGAACGATATGTCGTCTGTCGCGAAGATTATACGAATCAATTGATGGCGGAGACGATCGATAAGTTCCCGGACTTCGTAAATACATCTGAAGGAATCAGCGTTCCGCGATTACCTAGCCTTCATCAAACACCATCATCCTCAAAAGACAATCTAATGAAAACAGACGAACTAAACATTGATGAAATCGACATCATTCCGTTCCCCGATACGTTACTTGAAATTGAACCGGCTCTATTCGGAGAGCTTGAACTAGAACTCGATGGTAAAGCGACGAGACATTCGCTCACTAGTTTTCAACCGACCGGAATCGATATGCCGCATCAACAGATTGCCATCGGAATCGATCGAAAAACATCACAACCGTATGTTCTTTTTTCATTCAATGAACGCTTTGTTTTTCAGCAATTACAGTTTGAAGAACTCGAAGACCCTGCGTCAGTGGAACAACGAGTCTTTGAGGGGCTAAGCGTCGACACCATCGTCGAACCTGGAGAGCTAACGGAAGGCGAAGCAGTTCCCTTATATACGTTCCATTACATGAGGGATGGCGAACCCGTGACTGAAACGATGACGGTTCGCTTTATTGAAGGTACGTTGCTGAAAGAAGGCGAAGAACCCGATTCGATGCTTGAAGAGTGGATGCCGGACCAAGAAGACGGTTCAAGAGTCATTGCGCACCGTAAACCGTTTGACGGGAATTCACTCACTTATCCTGATTTCATCGAAATCTCGACGGAAGAATCTGAGCAAGTCATGAAAGTATTGAAGGAGGCAGAACCGGTCAGCCGAAAGGGTGAGCCTGCAGACTATCGATACTTGACGTTGATGGATGGATGGAAAGGTCAAGCGTTTGAAGTCAGTTATAAACAGCGGTCAAAAAAAATCGACATCTATCTGACAGACCCGCTTCGCGAGCAGACATTTAAATTATCTAGTAAAGGGGCGGAAGTGTTCTTGGATATTTTCCCGGAGTACGAAAAATCATGATGAAACGACTATTATTCACGTTATGTACAGTTGGAATTTTATCGGGTTGTGGTGGTGAAGAGGTAAAGGTCGTCAAACTGGACCATATGCCCTCACAATGGGATGTACGAGACATGAACTCGAACAGCTTTACTACTGGTCCGGAGACGTGGGCGAGCGATTTACTCCTTGCATGCACCGATGACCCGGTTCCCCAAATCCATGAGGACGTCACGGTCTATCATTCGTATGTCTTGAACCGAAAAGCCATGATTTCCGACTACGATGCACATGCCTATAAGCTAGTGACGTATGTAAAAGGCGAACAGAATTATGTCATTTGTCAGGACGGCTTTTCTCCAAAGATGAGAGTCGGACTTGTTGAGAAGTTCCCTTCGTTTGTACAGGCTTCTGAAGGTGTCACCATCCCAAGTCACCCGACGATTGCAAATGGGACTGGGGAACAAGAAGAGAGTTTGAAGGAAAGCGATTATTCCGATGTTTTCGAGAATCCCGTCAATCTCATTGACGAAACGATGATTCAAGTGACCCCTTCTTTGAATGGAAGTATCCATTTAACCATCGGAGAGGACGAAGGGATCTTTCCGCTCTCAATCATTGAACCGTATCACGCGCAAATGGGAAGCATGACAATCGCACTCGGCTACGACGAACAATCCAAAGAAGCTTACATTTTCGCTAAGTCGGAAGGTGGGTTACTTTCTTATGACCCGATTGTCCTTATAACAAAAGATGATTATTCGCAACCAGAGCAGCAACCAAAGCAATTTGAAGGGCTCAAAGTCGAGCGGGTACTGCAAGCAGAATCACTCGAACCAGGTGTCGAGACACCGCTCTACACGTTCTCTTTTATTGATGATGGCAAGCGTGTGACGGAAGACGTCCGTCTCACGTACACGGATCGCGATTTTGCGACGGATGAATCGATTGAAGCGGACATAGAATCGAATCCCGCCGTACCAAATGGTCCGTTCGTGTTCGTCCACAAGACTCCTTTGAACGGAAAGGCAACGATTGATTACCCGAACGTGTTGCGGGCTGCAGGGATTGACATGACTGAGTTGATGGACGCCATCGATGAGGCAGAGCCGGTCAAGCGTGCGGGGGACGCGGAAGCGTATTCGCTCCTCACGATCATCGACGGGTGGGTCGGTCAGGAGTTTCAATTAAGCTTTCAGAGACGCTCCAAAAAGGTGGATGTATACTTAACCGATCCAAAGCGAGAGCAGACGTTCAAATTGTCGAGTAAGGGTGCAGAGACGTTCTTCAGCTATTTTCCCGATTTGAAAGAGTAAAGGTGCCTATTGGCGCCTTTTCAATTGGTAAATACTTCAAAATCAAGATATTGACCTTCTATACAAAAAGGATGCAATGGATTGCTTCTCAATACGTTACACTGAGGTTCACGATTTAGTACGAATATCCTACGAAGAAGAAAGGTTGCTATCTTTCATGAGTACATTGAACCAAAAAGTAATCCATTCAGAAGACGTTTTCCGGTCCATCGAGACGAACATGGCGATGATTCGATTTGATCGTCAACGCCGGGTCGTCGATGTGAACGATACATTCGCAAAAGCAATGAAATATAGACGCGAAGAGATGGTTGGCATGCAACACCATTTGTTCTGTCCTTCCTCCTTTGTCAATAGTCCAGAGTATTCGGCATTTTGGGAGAAACTTTGGAGCGGATTCAGTTTCTCGGATAAAGTGGAGCGTGAGAATGCAAAAGGAGAGACGATCTGGCTCGAGGCGACGTACATGCCAATCTTTGAAGGAGATGATGTCATCGGTGTCGTCAAAATCGCATCGGATATCACGGAGCGGCAACAGGTGATTGAGAATTATGCGTATCGCTTCAAATCGATGACCGATGTGCTCGATGAACGGGCGAAGACGGGTATGCAAGATACGAAAGTATTGAATGAGACGATTGAACGGCTTGCTAAAGATGCAGCGGACAACCTCCATGCCCTTCAGAACTTGCGTCGTCAAGCAGATGATATCGCGAAAATCGCACTGTCCATCAAAGAGATTGCCGCACAAACAAATCTATTGTCCCTGAATGCCGCCATCGAAGCCGCTCGCGCCGGTGAACATGGACTTGGATTTAATGTCGTGGCGACGGAAGTGCGGAATCTCTCCCGTATGGTTGAACGTGCGGTCGTCGACGTCAATTCAAATACGGAAGGGATGAACTTTGAACTACGAAAAATTGTAGAAGGTGTCACCGCATCCAATCAAGAAATTCAGTTGAGTGCAAAGACGATGGAACAGACCATGGATCGATTCCATGCGTTCGAGCAGGCAGCAGCCGAGTTACATGATACGGCCGACACGTTCACTTCTAACCTGTGAACCGATTGACCCTGTGATGGGTCAGTCGGTTTTTTTGAGCTGTAATGTATGACCGTTCTGCTTCAACCAAGCTTTCGCTTGATCTGTTTTTGGATATACGGTACGTAACGTGTTCCAAAATGAGGCAGAATGGTCGAAGTGGACGAGATGCACCCATTCGTGAGCGATGACGTAGTCCATCATTTCTTTTGGTGCGAGCATGAGGCGGACGTTGATGGAGATGGTCCCATTTGAACTACATGACCCCCAACGTGTCTTTTGGTGACCGATCCGAATCTTTTTCGCTTTCACGCCTAAGATTCTTTCGTAAGTCGGTGCCCGCTCGGTCACATATTCAAGTGCGCGTTCGCGTAGCCATGCCTCATAATGTTTAGACAGAGTGTTTTCGTCCCATGTCCCTGGTACGAAAAATGAGGAACCGTCATGTCTGAGTGTCGTGCCCTCATCTTTTTTGGTCGGATAGCTTTTTCCATGAAAGACGAGCCCCTCATCAAGAACAGACGTCTGTTTCGGAAGGTTGTGCCATGTATGACGAATCCATGAGTCGTGCTCTTCTAAAATGCGATCGACGACTCGTTTTGACAAACGTGCTGGGATACGTAGCTCGATGCCATTTGGTGTGACATAAAATGCGGCTTTTTTTCTTCGTTTATGTCTGACGATGTTGACGTTCATCCATTACCTCCTCTCTATATCTCGATTGAGTATAACCAAGTCGGCAAGAAACTGCCATGCTTTTTTGGCACGCAGTCGAATCAACTTTGATACAGTAAGAGGAGGAGGGATGAACATGAAATCAATTTTACAACAACAACTTGAACGTACTGGTACGAACTCAGTGAAGTGGGATGGGTTGGAGCGTTGGTTCCATCTGTCAGAAGAGGTGTTGCCGCTATGGGTGGCCGACATCGATATCCGTACAGCACCGTCTATTTCGGAGGCGCTCGCCAAGAAGGCCGCTCAAGGAGAATTCGGCTATACCTTGTTCGCGCCTGAAGCGCAGGAAGCGGTTCGGTCTTGGTACGGGCGACGTCACGATATGGAGATTGATCCGAAGCATGTCTTATTCTCAAGTGGGGTCGTCCCCGCATTGACACATATCGTTGAGGCATTGACGGAAGTCGGGGATGGTGTTGTCATTCAGTCACCCGTCTACCCACCGTTCCATGAACTCGTCGTTGGTTCGAAACGACAGGTGTTCGATGCGCCGTTGAAAGAGAACGATGGACGCTACGAGATGGACTTTGTCGCCTTGGAGGAAGCGATGAAACAAGCGAAGCTCTTCTTGCTCTGTTCTCCGCATAATCCGGTCGGACGTGTCTGGACGAGAGCAGAACTGGAAAAGGTCGTCGAGCTTGCAAATCAATATGGTGTCATCGTCGTCGCAGATGAGATTCATGCGGATTTGACGTTCCCTTCTCACAAACATACTGCAATCGGCTCACTCGATCCCCGCGTCATCACGGTAAGTGCGCCCTCAAAAGCGTTTAACATCGCGGGATTATTTGCGTCCTACATCATCTGTCCGGTTGATGAATGGCGGAAACAGATCACGAAAGTACAGAACAAACATCACGTCCTCCCGACACCGTTTGCGAACACAGCCATCATCGCGGCCTATACAGACAAACGTGCGGAGCAATGGCTCGATCAGTTACGTGAAGAACTCGAGCAACAAATGAGCGAGGTCATCGACTCGATTGAAACCCATCTACCGATGCTCCGTACGGCGCGTCCTGAGGCGAGCTATTTATTGTGGATCGACTTTTCGGAGCTCCCGATGTCTGCAGAGGAGAGAAAGTCTTGGCTACATCAAGACGTTCGAATCTTCTTGTCACCGGGTAGTCCGTTCGGTCCTCAAGGTGAAGCGTTTGAACGGATGAATATCGGGACGCGTCGCGAATTGCTAGACGAGGCAATCCAACGTCTCAGCGCGCAAATGAAGCGAAAAGCGTTTGTGTAAAACGAGAATCGGGAAAAATTCACAATGAGATGATGAGAGAAAGTGAGTGGATGGGATGGAGACGATCAATTGGAAGAAAAAAATGGAGGAACAGTTAAGGCGCAGTGGATTCACCTTGCAAGTCGAAAACATGTCCAATATTCGCTTGACTGAGATTCATGCGAGCTCTTCTCCGTTGATTTCTTATCCGCTCCGTGTCCGATTGTATGAGCGGATGGGCTGGCTCATGTGTGCGGTCGATTCGCCGACTCTTGACCGAAACGAGGACCATCCCTTATTCGAGCGGATGGTGACAGCCGTGTTCGAACGAATCGTACGTCATTTATACAACGGATATGGATTCCATGTGCTGACGTTCATCGGTGATACCGGGAACTATATCGCCCCGAAAGATTCTGAGACGGGCGAGGTCGTCAGGCTCGTCGCTCACCTATGGAATGACCGCTCCTATATCCATCTTGACACATTCGAGGAATATCCGGCCTTATATGTCACCCCACCGTGGGCCCACCAGGCGTATGCCATCGAGAGTACAGATGAAGAATGGGTCATTTACGCAGGTAGGGGAGGGAGACCATCGACCGATTATCGGGCGGATGGCGTCGAGTTAAAGCCTCATCGTCTGGCAGACGGTGAACTCTTTTTTCCGGTCGACCGCATCTCAAAACACAAAGGCACACTCGCTCTTGCCGAATGGCTCCGACTCGAGCGGAGAGAAGTTGAGGACTTCATGATGTCGTTCATGCAGATGATTCGAAAGTTCGACCCTTCCTTCGGATTCGCATGGGGTGGTACAGAGACGTTCTTTCACGGCGTGCCGGTTGAGCCTTATGCGCAAGTACTCAGACTCGAGAGCGGGAAGCGTCGCTATCGCGTTATGAACAATACGGCGAAGCGATTGTTTGCGGTATCGGATGACCCTAATGAATGTCTCAAGGAAGTGAGTCAGACGCTAGGGACGATCACGTTACCGGAACGACGGGTTTCAGCACTTGGTCAACTGATTATGGGGATTTGGCAACAGTTCGAGACCGATGAAGAGACGTATATCCAAGAAGTCGCATATCGGGACATCTCAAAATTTCAGATGGAAGAGAAAATCGGTCATGCTCTGGCGAATCAACAGCGTATTCGTTGGATCGATAAGAATCATCCACACAAGAATGTGATTGAATATGCCCATCTCCGTATTACGTTCCCGAAACGACCACCGGGCCTTGTCACTGTCGAACCTGCTGAATCTGGATATGAAAGAGGTGCTTTATGAGAATTGTGGACGCACGTGCCATGCCGATCGACCATGAGGATTTGATTGCTGTCACATCATCATCGGTCTACTATCGGGAAAAGAAAGATGAGACGACTTTCTCCCTCTATCGTTTTGATGAAGAGGACGGAATGATTACCCAGTTGAACCGTCGTCCCTATGAAGACTATGGGTATTCGAAACTCTTCGTGGATGGGGACGTCGTGTACTTCTTAAACGAGATCCCAGACGGCGAGGGAATCATCAAGACAGAGTTGATCGCGTTCTCTTATAAAGCAGGGAGAGAAGAAATTGTAACGACATTTGAGAAGAGAGGGAATAGCACGCTATTCTGGGTACTCGATCATCGTTACTTCCTCTTTTTGACGGCGTTTGAATCGTCTGATGAGGCATGGTTGTATGATCAGGTGACCGGTCAGCGTGAGCGTATTCGGGACGAGCGTCTAGTCGGGAAGACAGAACGATTCCGTGAGCTGTATTTGTTTACGACGACATTCGCGGGTATCGCGTATATCGTCTGTAACGCCAGACTCGATGAATTTGACTACTATGATGCACTCGACAATGGACGAGTCTCTCCGGACGATCCGATTGACCATTCGGAGGCGCTACTCATGTGTCCGCTCGAGGAGGCGATCGAGGCGATCTGGGATCAACGGGATGAATTGCCATTCGATGATGTTCTCCGATTGCAAGGGGAAGGCGACACGGTACAATACCTTGGTGAGAACGAGGGTATCCTTCGATTTTCAGCGTTCGTCGACTCTTTGAACGAAGAAGTCATCTATGATTTGACGGCACCTGATGTGTTACATGAAGTATCGGTTGTCGACTGGGGTGCCTATGAACCGCTCGACTTCACATATGACGATGTCAGTTCGACAATCTTCATTAAGGTAGATGAGAGTGACATGCATACGGAAGTCATCGATATTGCGACTGGGGCACGTTATATCGATGTGGAACCGTTCGAGCGCGTGATCGGTCGTCGTTATCTCGTTCATGAGTATACAGAAGGTCTTACGAGCGGCGTCGTCATTTTCGATTTAGAGACAGAGGAACGCTTTGCCTATGAAAATGCCTATTATATGGTCATCGATGATGCCGTATTAATCCTATCCATGTCGAGCACATAAATATAAACACCACCCATTTATTAGGTGGTGTTTATATTTGGATATATAGTTTACATAACATATTATTGCAAACCTGATATCGCGTGTTTTTTCCGCTCGTCACCGATATGGGCATACACTTGTGTCGTGGCCACCGATTCATGACCGAGTAGCTGTTGAATCGTCAATACATCGATTCCGCTCATCGCCAGTCGTGTAGCAAACGTGTGGCGGAGCTTATGGGGTGTCACTTGTTTATATGACAAGAAAGGGAGATATGGTTTCAATCGATCGATATGGCCTTTTAACACGTGTTGAACCGTACGAACGGCAATTCGTTTCCCTTTTTCATTCTGAAATAACGCACCTTCACGTGACAATTGACGGTATTCGATGAGCAGGGGCTGAAGAGGACCTGCTATCGGGATGAGGCGTTCCTTGTTCCCTTTACCGATGACACGGATGGTCTCGGTCTCGAAGTTAATATCGGTCCAATTGAGTCCGACGAGTTCCGACACGCGCATACCCGTCAGTCCGAGAAGTTGGATGATCAAAAAGTCACGTTCACGATTTGCCTCATACCAGCTCGCCTCACGGTTCGTCATCCCGACATTGCTGCGGACGAGCGTCGAGAAGTCGAGCCACTCTGACTCTGTCAAATAGATCGGGTTCCGCTTGCCTCGCTTCGGGCGCTCCACGGCCTGGAATGGATTGATCGTGGCCTGATTTGTCTCAATCAAATAATTAAAGAGTGATTGTAACGTGGAGAGTTTTCGATTGATGACACTCGGGGCGTTCTCGAGCTCAAGGGCGAGATAAGTCGCATATGCTTCTGCACCCGCGTGATCGATTTCCGTAAATGCCGCCAAATCAATTGTCTCGGGTTCTAACTCAGTCCCGCTCACGTGTTCGACCCAACGGAAGAAATCCAATACATCATAGACATAGCGTTGAGCGGTCTGTTTGGAGTAGTGCTTAGCCGCTAAGTGGTGGAAGAACTGTTGGATGAACACAGGTAATCGGTGCAATCCGTTCAGCTCAAACCGTTTCAAGTTCGTTGTCGTCGGCCGTTGTCCGAGTTGACGGAAGATACTCATTGAACCTCTCCTTTTCTTAAGAATCTAACTTGATTCTTTCCATTTTGTTTTCCTTCACGCAAATAATCATCTGCCTCTTTCAAGATCTCCTCTAACGTATCGAACTGTGTACGCACGGCAAGTCCGAACGTCATCGTGATATGGAGTTGTTCACCTTCGTATTCCAAACGTGTGGATTCGATTTGATGTCGCAACTGTTCCGTTATGGCGTAAACGTCTCCAGACGAGTTCGTATAGAAGAGCAAAAACTCTTCACCACCCCAGCGTACGGCAAGCCCGTCAACCGAGGACAGGATGGATGCGACTTGTTGGATGACACGGTCTCCACAATCGTGGCCATACGTCTCATTGAACGACTTGAATCCGTCGATGTCACATAGCGCAATGGCGTAAGAGATGCCGTCACGACTAGCCTGCTCGATGGATTCCGAGACGCGTTCGTGCCCGATTTTCCGATTCAGCAGCCCGGTCAATCCATCTGTCGAAGCGAGAACCTGCAATTGTTCGTTCGATTGCTCGAGTTCATCCGTCACCTCGACGACGGCTGATTCAAAGATGAAAGAGAGACCGGCAATCATCATGACCGTCGAAAGGATACAAAAGAGCCCAAGCGCCTGTTCAATAGGTTGCGGCAAAGTCACCATTCCGTCTGACACATTGACGAAGAGGATGCTATAGATCATCATTGCGAGGGCGGTCGTCAAGATTCGTTGTCCTTTTGTCACGCTCGGCATGAAAAAGACGCCATAGGCCATCATGAGTATGAAATAATGCATGTTGACATCCCAACCGAGAATGATAGTCGAGATGATTGCGTTATACACGACTTCGATGAAGAGTCCGGTGAAGAAAATGCCGTACCATCGCTTATGTACAAAATAAAATGAAATCGTGTAATATAGGACGCTCACTCCGTTAGAGATGAACAAAGAGGTCACATCCAATCGCCAGAATAACAGACAGAACAAGACATGAACGAACCAAGCGATGACGTTGCCATAAAACATGATGCGTTCATTATACAGCGTTCCGCGACGGGCATCATAAATTGTTCCCATCACACACCTCCTCTCATTCAGTATAGCGAAAGAACGCTTGTATTTATATAAAAGTCATCAAAATCATCCATGAAAAGACCTTATAACACGTCCTTATTATTGCGTGAAATATCTATTTCACGCAATGTTTATGAGTTGCATGATTGTTTCTGAATCGAATGGTTAATCGAACAATAAGTTTTATCGCAAAATAAACGGTAAACAATAATTTGTTATGTAAACCATATTGATTTGTCTTGAAATTGTAATGTTGGACCATTATACCTTATGATGAAAATAGGACTTGAAACGGTAAGTCAGGTAACGTTACACTGTAAACGTAAACCAAAGGGGGATTTTGGATGGATGATCAGCGTTTGAAGCAACTTTTGTCTGAAGCGAAGACCATCGCGGTCGTCGGTGTGTCCGACAACCCGAACAAGACGGCCAACCAGATTGCGGAGTATTTACTACGTGTCGGGTATACCGTCATCCCTGTCAACCCGATGCTCGAGGAGTGGAACGGCCGCAAGGCATATCCGTCCGTCGAGAGCATCCCGGGTAGAATCGATATCGTCGACGTGTTCCGTCGCAGCGAGTTTTTAGCAGGTGTCGCGGAAGATGCGGTACGACATGGGGATGTCGGGCTCGTCTTCAATCAGCTCGGTCTCTCAAGTCCAGAGGCAGAGCAAATCGTACGCGATGCCGGACTCGACTACATCGAGAACCGCTGCCTGTACGTGGAGCATGCTCGTCTACTCGGATAAGACCTACCTCCTTGGTAGGTCTCCTTTTTTTCAGCAACGGCTGACAAGGGAGGCTTGCCAGAATCGATGAACAGCTATACAATAGGAAAGAAAAACGAACGTGTGTTCGAAATTGAGGTGACTGCTATGTCAACAGATCTATTTAATTACAATGAAGAACACGACCGGGGATGTACATCGGGTCAACCGACCATCGCGGGCTTCACCATCTCGTCTATGAGATCGTCGACAACGCGATCGATGAGGCGCTCGCCGGGTTCGGCGGTCAAATCGATGTGACGATTCATAAGGACGATGCGATCACGGTCCGTGACCACGGACGTGGGATGCCGACAGGGATGCACGCCTCTGGAAAACCGACACCTGAAGTCATCTTCACCGTTCTCCATGCTGGTGGGAAGTTCGGGCAAGGCGGTTACAAGACGTCGGGCGGTCTCCACGGGGTCGGTGCCTCGGTCGTCAACGCACTCTCGAGCAAGGTCGTCGTGACCATCCATCGCGATGGGAAAGTGTTCGAGCAGACATTCGCGGACGGCGGTGTGCCGCAGACGACGCTCCTCGAGACGGGCAAGACGCGCCAGACCGGGACGAGCGTTTATTTTAAACCGGATGCAACGATCTTCTCGACGACAACGTATAACTATGACACGCTCGCCGAACGCCTTCGTGAATCGGCTTTCCTATTAAAAGGATTGACGATCACACTGACGGACGAACGTACGGATAAACAAGAGACGTTCCATTACGAGGATGGGATCGCTGAATTCGTTCAATATTTAAATGACGATAAGGCGACGCTTCATCCGATCGTCTACTTCGAAGGGACAGAGAACGAGATTGAGATCGAACTCGCATTCCAGTTCACAGACGCCTATTCCGAGAACGTCCTTTCTTTCGTCAACAACGTCCGTACGCGTGACGGTGGGACGCATGAGGTCGGCGCCAAGACGGCGATGACCCGAATCATGAATGAATATGCGCGTAAGAACGGATTGCTCAAAGAGAAGGACAAGAACCTAGACGGCGGCGACGTCCGTGAGGGACTCACACTCATCGTCTCGGTCCGAATCCCAGAGGAATTCCTCCAGTTCGAGGGTCAAACGAAGTCGAAACTCGGCTCCCCAGAGGCGCGTGCGAGTGCCGATAGCGTCATGGCGAAGCAACTGACAATCTTCCTAGAAGAGAACCCACAGATGGCCACGATGCTCATCAAAAAAGCGATTCGCGCGGCTCAGGCACGTGAGGCGGCACGAAAAGCACGTGAAGAGGCACGGAACGGTAAAAAGAAGAAACGTTCGAGCATCTTGAACGGGAAATTGACGCCGGCGACATCGAAGAATGCCGCGAAGAACGAACTGTTCCTCGTCGAGGGTGACTCGGCCGGTGGTTCCGCCAAACAAGGGCGTGACCGGACGTTCCAAGCCATCCTTCCGTTACGCGGGAAGGTCATCAACTCCGAGAAGTCAAAACTCCAGGACATCATGAAGAATGAAGAAATCAATACGATCATCCATGCGATTGGTGCCGGGGTCGGTCATGATTTCGATTTGGATGACTGCAACTTCGACAAGATCATCATCATGACGGATGCCGATACAGATGGTGCGCATATCCAAGTGCTCCTTCTCACGTTCTTCTTCCGTTATATGCGACCGCTCGTTGAGGCGGGCCGTGTGTTCGTCGCCTTGCCACCGCTCTATCGCATCTCAAAAGGGAAAGGCAAGTCCGAGCAGTTCGACTACGCCTGGGACGAAGAGGCACTCGAGAAGCTCGTCAAGGTATATAAGAAAGGCTATATCCTCCAGCGCTATAAAGGTCTCGGTGAGATGAACGCGGACCAGTTATGGGAGACGACGATGAATCCGGATACCCGTACGCTCATCCGCGTCACGGTGGACGACGCGGCCGTCGCGGACAAGCGTGTCTCGGTCTTGATGGGCGATAACGTCACGCATCGCCGTGAGTGGATCGAGGAGAACGTCGCCTTCGGACTCCAGGAAGATGATTCGATCATCGCCAATGAACATGTGACTAAAGCGATTGAGGAAGTGATGTAACGATGTCGACGATTCAACACATTTTAAACTTATCTCTCGAACAGGTCGTCGGTGACCGGTTCGGGCGTTATTCAAAATATATCATTCAAGACCGTGCCTTGCCGGACGCACGCGACGGGCTCAAGCCCGTACAACGTCGTATCCTTTATGCGATGCACCACGAGGGGAATACGAACGATAAGCCTTACCGAAAGTCTGCGAAGACGGTCGGGAACGTCATCGGGAACTATCACCCGCACGGTGACTCGTCCGTCTATGAGGCGATGGTACGTCTCTCTCAGGACTGGAAGCTACGCTATCCGCTCATCGACATGCATGGGAACAACGGGTCGATGGACGGTGACCCGGCAGCGGCCATGCGTTATACGGAAGCGCGTCTCTCGAAGATTGCTGGGGTCATGCTGACGTCGATCGCGAAGAACACGGTCGACTATACGCCAAACTTTGATGATTCGACGGAAGAGCCGCTCGTCTTGCCATCACTCCTCCCGAACTTGCTCATGAACGGGACGACAGGGATCTCAGCGGGTTATGCGACAGAAATCCCGCCGCATAACTTGACGGAAGTGCTCAACCTCGCCATCGCACGCTTGAAAGGTCAGGTCGATACGGCGAAAGACGCTCTCGAGTATGTCACAGGACCTGACTTTCCGACCGGAGGGACGGTCATGGGGAAAGACGGTATCCTGAAGGCGTTCGAGACCGGTAAAGGGAAGGTCATCATCCGCGCGAAATCAGAGATTGAGCAGCTAAAAGGTGGCCGTGAACAGATCACCATCACAGAACTCCCGTATGAAGTGAACAAGGCGAACCTCGTCAAAAAGATGGAAGAGCTCCGTCTCGACAAAAAAGTCGAAGGTGTCGCGGAAGTCCGTGATGAGACGGACCGGACCGGCCTTCGTGTCGTCATCGAATTGAAGAAAGAGGCAGATGCGGAAGGCGTCCTTCACTTCTTCTTGAAGCATACGGACCTGCAGCTCGCCTATAACTACAATATGGTCTCCATCGTGAACCGGACACCGAAACAGATGGGCATCATCCCGATCATCGACGCCTATTTGAAGCACGTCGAGGAAGTGGTCACACGTCGCACGACGTTTGAACTCGAACAGGCGAAAAAACGCGCTGAAATCGTCGATGCCTTAGAACAGGCCATCTCGGTCCTCGATGAGACGCTCGAATTGATCCGTTCCGCGAAAGATAAAGCGGACGCGAAGAAGAAACTGATGGAGCGGTTCTCGTTCACAGAACGCCAGGCCGAAGCGGTCGTCATGCTCCAATTGTATCGACTCACGAACACGGACATCGTCGAGTTGCAAAAAGAAGCAAAGGCGCTCCAAAAAGAGATTGCTCGCCTCTCGAACATCCTTGACGTGGATGCGACGAAACGGAAGTTGATCGTGAAAGAACTCACGGCGCTACGTGATGAGTTCGGGGATGACCGTCGTTCGGTCATCGAGTCGGAAGTCGAAGAATTGAAGCTGAAGACGGAAGTCATGATTGCCGTTGAAGAGACGATGGTCTTCGTCAGTCGTGACGGATACGTCAAACGGGCCTCGATGCGCTCATACGGCGCCTCAAGTGACGTCTTACCGGAGATGAAGGAGAAGGACCGTCCTCTCCTCACGACACAAGCAATGACGACAGATCACTTGCTCGTCTGGACGAACAAAGGGAGCTACCTCCTCATCCCAATCCATCAGATCCCTGAGTCGAAGTGGAAGGATGCCGGTCAGCACGTCGCCAACCTTGTCCCGATCGAGGGAGAACAGGTCATCTCGGCAGACGTCGGACGCCCATTGCCTCTTCGTGACGAAAGATGGCATGGTCAAGCGTACGCCGTTACGCGACTATGACGCGCAGCGGAAGTCGAAGCCGCTCATGGCCTTGAAGCTAAAAGGTGACGATGAGGTCGTCTTCGCAGGGATCAGTGACGGTCCTGGGCAGTTGTTCCTCGTCTCCGAGCGTGGATACGGCCTCTGGTTCAAAGAAGATGACGTCCCGGTCGTCGGACAGCGGGCAGCCGGTGTGAAAGCGATGAACTTGAAAGACGGTGACGTCGTCGCCGATGCCTTCTCGTTCTTTACGCCGCCGTTATTCGTCCTCGTGACGCAGCGAGGAGCGGTCAAGAAGATGAAACTTGAAGACCAGTTCGATTGCACGAACCGCAACCTTCGCGGAACGATGCTCATTCGTGAGGTCAAATCAAAACCGCACCAAATCCGTCGTGTGCTCCCTGTACATGGGGATGAGACATTGCATATCGTCGGAAAAGAGAAAGCAAAACAAGTGAAGACAAAAACACTCACGCTACTTGATCGCTATGCCAACGGATCGTTCGTCTTCGACGAAGATTCATTCGGTGAGATCGAGGACGTGTATCTCGATTAAAGAAAAGACCTGTCGATCGGCATAATCGCCGCTCACAGGTCTTTTTGTGTTAGCCATCCTTCTAGTTCTTGTTGCTGTCGACGGTGATGCCGTGTATGCATTTCGACAAGCTCGAACCACTCTCTCGCATTCAACCAGCCGAACCCACCGTGAAAGGTCTTCCGATCGTCTGTGGCGTCGCCTAAACGGGCTTCTAGCGCATCCATCCTTGAAATCAAGGCGGTTATCCGCCCGAGTAAATGCTCATTCGTATCGGTATTGTTCGGAGGTTGGTTCATCTCGGGAGGGAGCTCGATTTTGATTGGAGGAAATTCACCTTCTCGGAACAACTTCTCCCCGAATGGTGTCTTCTCTCCACCGAGTTGACCGTCTTCTTGAAGACAATGGTCGACTTCATCTAAATACTCATTCGCGACCAACATGATATGATCGTACATCTGACCAATTGACCAAATCGCAGGGGAGCATTTATATCGTAAGTCAGGTTCTGAATAATGTAACAAAGTTTCTTTGAAATGAGTCAGTTCATAACGATTCATGCTGCACCTCTCCTCTGTTTACTTTTAGTATACGTGACTTGTCCGAGTCTTCGGGGAATATAAATCTAAAAAGGAGAACGCGATGATTTGCCGAAAGAAACATGTAGGACAAATGATAGGGGGATCTATATGTCTCAATGGCTGACGTGGGCGAAACGGATTCAGGCGCTGTCTCAGGCCGGTCTGACGTTCACACGTGATCAATTTGACCGAGAACGATATGAAGAGCTCCAAGAAATCGCAAAAGAGATGTATGAACGACATTCAGACTTATCGAACGAGGCCATCTCACAATTGGCCCATGTTCAAGGGTATCCCACACCGAAGCTCGATGTACGAGGCGTCGTCTTCAAGGGGGACCGATTGTTACTCGTCAAGGAGCGGTCGGACGGGTTATGGACACTACCAGGCGGTTTTTGTGAGGTGAACCGTTCTCCTGCTGCGAATATCATCAAAGAAGTCGAAGAAGAGGCCGGCTTGGATGTCATTCCGGTGCGGTTACTCGCCTTATTTGATATGCACGAACATCCACACCCGCCACTTTCTGAGCACTATTACAAACTCTTCATCGAGTGTGCATTGATTGGTGACGGGGAAGGTGCTGCCGGCGTAGAGACGACGGATGTCGGATTCTTTGAACGCGACCATTTACCAGAGCTCTCCCTTGCCCGAAACACGCTCGAACAGATTCATATGTGCTTCGACGCGCACTGGCAAGAAGATGACTGGACCACCTTATTCGATTAGGAGGATTTTTTGATGAAAGTGAGACGATACGGACATATCCACCAACTAACCTTTTATGCTCCCGTTCTTCCGATCAACGTCCAGCTGATCGAACATGAACTTGGGCTCGTCTTGATTGACACGGCGCTAAAACGGAATGCGGCAAATATTCTGGCATATATTGAAGAACTCGACAAACCGCTTCTTGCCATTTTATTGACGCATGCCCACGGAGACCATGTCGGTGGGGTAGACGCAATCAAAGCTGCACATCCACTCGCAGAACTGTTCATTTCCCGGCGTGATGCCCGCTTACTATCTGGAGACCGTTCACTAGATGAGAAAGAAGAGCACAAGATACGGGGTTCCTTGCCGACGATCCGTTCTACACCAGATACGTTGTTAGATCCCGGGGAGCGGCTATTCGGTCTACGTGTTCTTGCAGCAAGCGGTCATACACCAGGATCAATTGCATTTTACGATGAAACGAATCGGGTGTTATTCGCCGGAGACGCTTTTCAGTCGCAAGGAGGGGCCGCAGTGGCGGGGGACGTCCGTCCGTTGTTCCCGCTGCCTGGTCTTGCGACATGGAACCGATCCGTTGCTGTAGGGAGTGCGGAGCGGCTGGTCGATTTGTCACCACTCCTGACGTTTGTCGGGCATGGTCCGCCACTCAAAGGGACACACCGTCTCTATTTGGCATTGAAGCGGGCGAAACGCAAACAGGCAAGGAAGTTTACTCGATGATGGAAGGATGAGACGATGCAACTAAAAGAAATCCCAATCCATCAATTTGAACAGGCCCAGCAGATGCTTGAGATTCAGCGGAATGCATATGCTGTTGAAGCGGAATTACTCGGATTTGACGAGATTCCGGCACGATATGAGACGATTGATGTCATTCAAAACTTGCCAGGTACGAGCTATGGATTGTATGTCGAGGAGCGGTTGATTGGATTTGTCACCATTGAAGCATCTGAAAACACGGTGGAGATCACAAAGCTTTGTATTGATCCGACATATTTCCGGGCGAGACTGGCGACGACGCTACTTGAGCACGTCTTGAGTATTCATAGAGGACAGCTTGTATACGTGCATACGGGCAAACATAACGGGCCCGCCAAGCGTCTATATACGAAACTTGGGTTTGTGCGAAGTGCTGAATTTGAACCAGAACCAGGTGTCACATTAATTCGATATACACACTCTTCTTAATTTTTATCTCATCTCACTATCATAAGTATACTAAGATAATGAGATGAGTCTTTATTTTTACTGATAATATATGTTATGTAAACTAATAAAAAAAGAGTATGAAAATACTCTTTTTATGATTGCCCCCCTTCTTCAAAAATCTTGTACCAATACAAGGTCAAATCAATCTGTAGATTCGCGTGTTGTTTCATTGTATCGACTCCTCCAAGTTGGAATCCCTCTTTTCTATAAAAGCGACATGCAATCAAGTTATCGTTCTGCGCCTCAAGAGATAATCCAATCAGTTCTTTCTCTTTGGCCCAACGTTCGGCTGTCTCAAGCAACATTTTTCCGATTCCTTGCTTACGGTACGTCATTTTGACTGCGATGTTTTCGATATATGCAAATCGATTCCAATCTTTTACGAGTCGAATTTGTCCTACACACTCATCTACATCCATCGCTACATATACGATTCGATTGTCCTGACTCATATAAGCATGCCAGTTGATTTCGTCGTCTGGGAATGATATTTCTTTCACCTCATAATCAAGCTCTTCAACATATGTCCATTCGCCATTTATATAACTTGGTATAATTCGACCGATGATTGGGAATGGATCATTTGTGTCATTCATTTGATTAATGAGCGACGCTTCAAGTCTTTTTAGTTGAATACGACTCATCCGCTCCGCCTCTTTTCCCTGTAGAGTATTCTCTATTTATTCATTTCAACCATTTCTTTTATTATGTAAAATAAGAATCTGTTTCATTGATTGTAGTTGTCTGTATTAATGAAATGAATTTTGCTTTCAAAGGAATGTTAGCGCTTTATGAATAAACGTTTCAAATGTAATTCGAATCTGTTTAATACGTGCTTCACAGTTGCTAGACCGGTGAACTCATGCTATTTTTAGACAGATGAAGCATCTAAGGAGGAATTCTTGTGAAACGCACAACAAAAGGTTTGGCAGCAACATTGTTTTTAGCAATCCCACTTGCCGCTTGTGGTGATGATAGCACGAATCAAGCAGATACGACACGTTGGGAAGAAATTCAAGAAGAAGGAACGTTGACAGTCGGAACGGCTGGTACGCTCTACCCCGCTTCTTTCCGTGAAGAAGAGAGTGATACGTTGACAGGTTTTGACGTGGAACTCATGAAAGAGATTGCTAAGCGCCTCGAGCTTGAAGTCGAGTTCAAAGAAATGGCGTTTGACAACATGTTGACAAGCGTTCAAAACGGACAAATCGACGTCGCGGCGAATGATATTTCGGTCACCGAAGATCGCAAGGAAAAGTTTGCTTTCTCGAAACCGTATAAGTACACATACGGAACAGCCATCGTTCGCAAGAGTGACCTTTCAGGCATTGAATCGCTTGAAGACTTGAAAGGTAAAAAAGCCGCTGGCGAAGCGACGACCGTCTTCATGGACGTGGCACGTCAATACGGAGCTGAAGAAGTCATCTATGACAACGCCACGAACGACCAGTACTTGCGTGACGTCTCGACAGGACGTACCGATGTCATCTTGAACGATTACTATCTTCAAACGCTTGCGCTCGCCTTCTTCCCAGAGTTTGATATCACGATTCACCCTGATATCGCTTATAACCCGCAAGAAGTCGCATTCTTGATGGATAACGAAAACGACGAGCTTCAAGAAAATATCGACCGTGTATTAGAAGAGATGCTCGAGGACGGTACGGTCAAAGAGTTGTCAGAACAATTCTACAACGGGGCGGACGTCTCGGTTGAACCTGATGTGGACGCGACAATCGTCGAGACGAAGTAAGGATATGATATGACGTTCTCAGATATCAAATGGGACGCCATCTTTGACGTAGACCTGGCCATCGAGTCGTTCCCTTATCTGTTAGGTGGATTACCGAACACACTTTGGATTTCCTTTACGAGCATGTTTTTCGGTCTTGTGCTTGGTCTGATATTGGCGCTTGGGAAGTTGTCTCCGACGCGACTCCTTCGCTATCCATCGACATTTTATATCTCGTTCATGCGTGGTGTGCCCATTCTGATCATCTTGTTCATCCTCTATTCGGGATTCCCGTTCATCGGAATTGAGTTTGCCGCATTGACGGCAGCCATTCTCGGGTTTAGTTTGAACTCTGCCGCCTATATCGCCGAGATTATCCGCTCGTCGATTCGTGCGGTTGATGACGGACAGGTGGAAGCGGCCCGTTCCCTCGGGATGGGGAAATGGTTGACGCTCAAAGGTGTCGTCCTACCCCAGGCGACACGGATCGCCCTCCCCCCTCTTTCGAACGTCTTTCTCGATTTGATTAAAGCGAGTTCTCTTGCGGCGATGATTACGGTTCCAGAGATTTTCAATAAGGCGAAAATCGTCGGGGGTCGTGAGTTTGATTATATGACGGTCTATATCGTCGTGGCTTTGATTTACTGGGCGATTTGTACGTTCATGTCGTTTTTCCAAGAATGGCTCGAACGTCACTTCGAACGATATTTAGATTCTCCAAAACGATGACTGACTGGCGCATGCCAGTTGGTCTTTTTTATATCTTCGTCAGAATGTAAGCAATCATGATTTTCCGCACACCTTAATCGTCGATTATGCTATGATTTTCTTAATTATCAGAAAAATATAGGGGGATTTTGAATGGTGCATCCATGGGTTTCACATTTAAATGATCAAGTCATCGGGCAATCAAAAGCAATCAAGCTTGCCTCAATCGCATTATTATCAGGAGGACACGTGTTACTAGAAGACCGTCCAGGAACAGGAAAAACGACTCTCGCACGTAGTCTCGCAAGTTCCGTATCAGCGACGTTTCAGCGTGTTCAATGTACGCCGGACACTTTACCGAGTGACATTTTAGGAATGGAATTGTTCAATCCGACGACGGGGGCGTTCGAACGTCGGACGGGACCTATTTTTACGTCAATCTTACTCGTCGATGAGATCAACCGGACGACACCGCGTACGCAATCGGCCTTGCTTGAGGCGATGCAAGAACGTCAAGTGACGCTCGGGGAAGTGTCACTTCAGTTACCGGAACCGTTCTTTATGATCGCTACACAAAACCCGTTCGACGGGCAAGGGACATTCCCGCTTCCGCAAGCACAATTGGATCGATTCCTGTTCAAATTGACACTCGCTCCCCTGTCACGAGATTCAGAGCGTCGTTTGATTCGGAATGAGCATCTGTCGACAGAGCCATTCTCGCTTCAACGTGACGAGCTGTTGAAGATGCAACAAGAGGTACGCGATGTGAAGTTCCATGAGGCGATGGAGGACTATCTCCTCGATTTGATGGAGTCACTCCGTCACCACCGGGATATCGAGGTGGGGCCGAGTCCGCGAGCAACCCTTGCCTATACGATGGCGGCCCGGGCACATGCCTATATGGAAGGACGAGACTTCGTTTCGCCAGAAGACATCCGAGCGCTCGCTCTCCCGATCCTAGGACACCGAATCGTCTTGACGGTCGAAGCTTCCTTGAAAACGAAACCGACGAAGCTTATCAAATCAGTACTCGAGACCATTCCGGTCCCATCAGAGGTGTAAGATGCAGTTAGTCAGCCCACGCTATCTCGAATCCGGATACATGTGGCTCTTGTTTGTCGTCGGGGTCTTCACTGCGCTTTATGGGAATGTCTTGATTGCGAGCCTATTAATCGGCTTCAGTCTCTATGCCTTGGTCATGCCAGCTTTCATGTTTCGGTTAGCGGAGCATGTACATGTCGACCTCACCGAGGAGTTAAAACTTTTCCCGAATGACGACGCCGTCTACGTGTTAAAACTCGTATCCACTGCAAAAGTACCACTCGGAGTCGTACGGCTATCCGGGTATTTACATCCAACCGTCGAGTCGGAAGGTCACGCGTTTTGGCGCCAGGAGAACTTTGTCGAGACGAATGCAACCGTCGACTTTACCATCCCGCTCCATGCCAAGAAGCGTGGACCCATCCGTCTTGAGGCAATCGGAATGGAAATTCGTGACCCGCTTCGTATGTTCTCTCTATACAAGGAAGACACCCTTCCCCGAATCGGTTATGTGTTCCCTGAGTTTTCACCGTATCCGATCCCGAAACGGCCACCTACCCTCCCTGGTGAGGAGATGGTCCGACATAGCGCCTATCGTGACCCGGAAACGTTCCAGTCGGTCACCCCGTATCACGGACAACCGATGCGACAGTTGTACTGGTCCGCTTATGCAAAGACAGGGGAACTGCTTGCCCGTACAGAGCAACCGGTCCAAGCGAATGAGTATGTGATCGTCCTCGATTTGTTGACGAAAGATGGACGAGCCCTCACCTATCAGATGGAACGACTCATCTCTCAAGCGGCAGCCCTATGCCGCGATTTTGAGAAAGAGAATGCGAGTTACGGTCTCATCGTCCCGACGCTTACGAAAGACGGAATCACATACGACCTACCTCCTGGAAGCGGCGAGGTGCATTTCCGTAAGATCATGACGACGTTCGCCTGTCTGTCGGAGAGTGATTTTCCATTGGCACGCTCCTTGTTCGAACGAAAAGTTGCCAAGTATAGCGGGAATCAATCGATCTTACGGTTAGGGGGTGACGGTCAATGAGATGGTTATGGTGGGTCTTCGCGGCATTTTATATCGGTCACGTGTTTCCGCTTCTCTTTTTATTGACGCTACGCCTCCCTCGGAACACACAGCTTATCGTGCAGACGGTCCTTTCGATCGGTGCCCTGTACTTCTCTTATGAGATGAGCATCTTGCTTTTGGTCTTCACGTACGTGCATGCATTTATCCGAACGTTGGATTGGACGGACCGTTACGCGATGGCGAGTGTCCTGTTCTTAGTGGCCGACTGGTTATTCCCACCGGCGACCCAGCCGCTCGCGATGGTGCTCTTTCCGTTCATCTTTTTGATCTGGCAGCGGAACCTTTACTATCGTCGTGACTATAAGCGCATGGTGACGATGCTTGCTCTCGGGCTAGGAATCGGGTTAGCCGTCTCCCTCATCATCCGTACGATCAAAGAGCTGTTGTTTGGGAATGTCATCGCCTGGATCAGTCCTTTCTTCTTATGGATCGGCAGCTGGTTCGACGGCATCACACTCGATCCGAATGACCGTGTGAACCGCTTCCTCGTGCCAGATAACCCAAACATCGATGCGGAGACAGTGTCGCAGGAAACGCTACTGGAGTCCGCTTCGAACGAGTCACTCTTTTTCATCGGTATCTTTGTTCTCACGCTATTGATTGGTGTCGGTTTGTTCTTCTATTTACAGAAGCGAAAAGACATCCAGGAAGACGGGATGATTCCAAAGAGTATTCATCACCCGACGCTTTCCAATAAACGAATTGTTCGTTCCCCAAGACAGATTCAGCTTCTCGAAACGGGACGGAAGCTCGAACAAGTGCACCCGCGTCTCCGTGAAGAAACGGTATCTGACTGGCTACAACGAATTGAGTTCACGAACCACACCTTATATGCTGAATGGTTAGAGGCAGCGGAATATGGAGACAAGGAAGCCCCGAAAGACGTCAATGAATCATTCGAGCGTCTTGTCGCACAATTGAAGAAACGCTAAAAAAACATCCGGTGAGGACTTTCCTCTACCGGATGTTTCGCGTTATAGGATCGGGCTGAGCAGGCGTGATACGCTCTCTTTAAATCGAATCCAACGGGTTCTCGACTCGTATCGCTCAATCGTCAACCGTTCGGCACGGGATTCGTCCCGTTCGAATGCATCGATGACCGATTGTGCGACATCTCGGTCGAAGACGAGTGCTGAGATTTCAAAGTTGAGACGGAAGCTTCGCGCATCGATATTCGTGGTCCCGATGGAAGAGACCTCTCCGTCAATTACGAGCGTCTTCGCATGGAGGAATCCTTCCTCGTACGTAAAGACCTCGGCTCCGTAGCGTACGAGTTCCGCCGCATTCGCATAAGTCGCCCAGTAGACAAACATATGGTCCGGCTTATTTGGAATCATCAGCTTAATTTTGGTACCTGCCATGAGAGCAATCCGACAGGCATCAAGGAAGCTCGCATCCGGAATGAAGTATGGTGTCTGAATATAGATACAATCTTTTGACTGTGTGATCATTTTGACGAGCATGTTCTTCAGGTGCTCCGTCGAAGAGTTCGGTCCTGAGGTCACGATTTGAACCGGTGAAGCATGATGTGAGATTCCCTCGGTCGGCCAGACAAAGTCGTTTTTCCGTGCTTTCGTTTTCGTCGGGATCGAGCGATTCCAATCTAAGATGAACCGTTCTAATAATTCCTTCACGGCGTCGCCAGAGATTCGTAAGTGAACGTCACGCCAATAGCCGAAGTGCTCATCTTTTCCAAGGTATTCATCCCCGACGTTAAAACCCCCGATATAACCGAGTTCACCGTCGATGATACAGAGTTTTCGGTGATTTCGATTGTTGACTCGGAAATTTATGCCGAGTTTGGACGGGAAGAACGATTTGACTTCTCCTCCGTGAGCGAGTAAATCCTTAAAGTGTTTATGTCTTAATCCTCTCGATCCGACAGCATCATAAAGGAGACGGATACGTACCCCTTGTTTCGCCTTCTCCGTTAACAGACGAATGAGAGACTGACCGAGCGGGTCGTTTTGGATGATGTAATATTGAATGTTCACTTCTTTCGTCGCGCGCTCGATGTCTTGAAACATCTGGTCGAACTTTTCCGTTCCGTCGTGCAGGACGGTGATATCGTTGTGGAATGACATCAGCGCATTCGTCGACACGAGATTCAGACGTGCCAGCCGACGATATTTTAAAAGAAGCGGATGATTGAACGGGGCGAGTGAACGGTCGAGCTGATCGAGTTGTTCTTCGACATGGTGGTGATACGCTTCGCGTTTCTCTTCTTCCACTTCATAAAAGTTTTGAGACTTGATCAGTCGGCCGAAGAAGATGTACACGAAAAAGCCAATGAGCGGTAAGAAGAAGAGAACGAGCAGCCATGCCCACGTCGTACCGATGTCCCGCCTCTCAAAAAAGATGATGGTGACGGCGAACGTGAGGTTAAGCAATAAGATGAGCCATGTCAGTATGACGATGATGAGTCCGATTGTTACTTCCATCGTATCCCTCCCTTTCCTTCAATTCTTACCCGAAATCAGGCATTCTTAGCAGATGTTTTTCATGATATGGGTATACATATATGAGGAAGCGATGAAATGGAGGGTGTTTATGGAAGACATGATGATTGGATTCAGCTTACTTGTCCTCATCGGCGCACTTTCGCAGTTGATTGCATGGCGTTTTGACTTTCCTGCCATCTTGATTATGACGGTTGCGGGTATCCTGGTTGGTCCGATTTTCGGATGGTTAGAGCCAGACTTAATATTGGGTGATTTATATAGCCCGCTCATCTCGATCGCCGTGGCGCTCATCTTATTTGAAGGCAGTCTCAGTCTCGAGTTTAAAGAGATTGATGATTTAAGAAAGCCAATTTTTCGTCTCGTTACCGTCGGTGTCTTCATTTCGTTTATCCTGACCTCTATCTTATTGATTTGGATTGGAGATTTTCATTGGTTACCGGCTTTCACACTGGGTGCCATCTTCGTCGTGACGGGACCGACCGTGATCATCCCGTTATTACGTCAAGCAAACTTATCCGTTCGACCTTCGAAAGTGTTGAAGTGGGAAGGGATTATTGTCGATCCACTCGGTGCATTGATGGGTCTCTTCGTCGTACGGATCGGCTTTATTTTGTATCAAAATGACGGACTCGCGAGCCATCTACCTTTCTTTTGGTCCTGTATCGTCGCCGTCGCTTTTGGGATTGCCGTCGGACATTTACTCATCCGCTTGTTCGGGAATGAGAAAGTCCCAGAATATTTACGGACGACGTTGACATTCTCCGGAGTCCTTCTTGTCTACTCCATCAGTGAATGGGTCATGCATGAAGTCGGACTGTTGGCCGTGACGGCGATGGGCTTGACAATGGCGAACTCTAAACATGGACATCTCCACATTTTGAAACAACTTCGTGAATTTAAAGAAAATATCTCTATCTTGCTCGTTTCGACCGTGTTTATCATTCTGACCGCGAGTTTGACCCGCGACAGTTTACTTGCCATCTTCGACTGGCCGCTCCTCTTGTCGATACTAGCAATTTTATTCATTGTCCGCCCCGTTTCGGTGCAATCGTCGTTACTCGGTTCGTCATTGACGACGAAAGAGCGGGCGCTCATCAGCTGGATTGCCCCACGCGGAATCGTCGCCATGACGGTGACAGGATTTTTCGCACAAGAGATTGCGGAATTAGGGATTGAAGACGCAGAACGGATGCTCCCGACCACGCTCGGTCTCGTCGTCATCTCGGTCGCCTTGCATGGATTGACGATTAAGCCGCTCGCTAAACGATTAGGTTTGACGAAAGTGAAGAATCCTTGGGAGAAAGGATAAACACAAAAAAGACACCGCCCGATGGCAGTGTCTTTGATGAGCTTGAATTAGTTCAAGACTTTGATTGTGATTGATTGACGACCGAAGTTGAGCGCTTGCTCTTGTGTCGGCATCAAGATATCAATTTTGTTACCTTTGATGGCACCACCAGTGTCTCCTGCGATTGCTTCTCCGTATCCTTCAACCCATACTTTAGAGCCGAGCGGAATGACAGAAGGGTCGACCGCGATGACTTTTTGGTTAGGGTTCGAACGAACATCGATACCTGTCGCTGTGATACCAGAACATCCAGCGCAGTATGGTGTATAAGCTGTTGCTTCAACAGTCATTGTCTTACCTGAAGCCGGAGCTTGGGTTTGCGTTGTAGACGATGCTGTTTTTGTTACTGGTGCTGATGTTGAAGTCTTCGGTGCTGATGTTTTCGCATCATTCGCTACCGATGCAGCTGCTGCACCTTTCACGGCGAACTCTTGTCCTGGGAAAATAAGATCTGAATCAAGACCGTTCCAAGTCATCAATTGATTAACAGAGATCCCGTGGTTCAATGCGATACGATAAAGTGTATCACCTGATTTAACTGTATACGTTTTAGATGCAGTAGAAGCTTGTGATTTCGCTTCTGCCTTTCCAAGTTTCAATACTTGGTTCGGGTAAATCATATTTGAGTTTAAGCCGTTCGCTTGTTTAATGTCGTTTACAGAGACGTTGTTGTTCACGGCGATACGGTAGAGTGTATCTCCAGACTGAACTGTGTGTGTTGATGCTGCCGAAGCTGGAGCAGCGACTCCTAAACTAAGGCCAGCGAGTGCCGTTAGTGTCAATAGTGGTTTTTTCATAAGAATATTCCTCCCTTTTCTAACGCCCCCTTACTGTAACACCTCTATATTTCATAGCGATTACAGGACGATATGAGAGTCATATCAGTTCATTTACAGAACAATTCACGGGGATGAGAGGATTCAGAAAATTGTTTTAATCTATAAAAACGGCTTTGTAGAGCCATTTTACGATATAATCAAGAGAGAAATAAGGAGGTTTTGGTCTTTGGAACTATTACTGCTATATTACATTGTGACTAATTTACTAGCGTTTGTGTCATTTTTTGTCGATAAACGACGGTCTCGGATCGGGGCTTGGCGCATTTCAGAGCGCACGTTATTGACGATGGCATGGATTGGCGGGGCATTTGGTGCTTATTTGGCAATGCGCATCTTCCGACATAAGACATTGAAGCCTAAATTCCGGATCGGGGTACCTGTTGCCATTCTCGTCCACGCGGCTTTTACAGGGTGGCTCATCTTTTAAGCATTATATAGAGGAAACACAATCATGATTAAGATTACGGGTATGAGGAAATGTTGAAATCGTCCCTGTTTTTGGAGGAATCAAAGTATTTGACCCGTTAAAAAAGAAACGAAATATCGGAAAACTACCGAAACGAGGAGATTGTCATTTTGGAAAGCACGATACTGACGAATCAAGGGGCTTCCACATTTACCATCACGAATCAGTTCACGGTATTATTGATCGAATCAGGGATTGTGGATATTCGGGTGAACGGAGAGAATATAAAACTTCTTTCAAAAGAAAGTATCCTTTTGGCGTCTGGACAAAGCTATGTCGTGCAACACATGGAAGAGACTTCGCAAATCATCAAACTTGAATTTGATCCATATGAGTTGTTCCATCCTAGATTGTCCGAAGAATATGTAACGCCATATCTCGCAGGCTACAAATCTATACATATCTTAAAGAGGGAACGAACGCACCGCTCCATCGTTCAAACGATTAAACAAGTCGTGAACCATTTACAGGTAGACGGACCGCTTAAACGGATGGATGCGACACTGCAATGTGCGGTGATCTGGCGTTATTGGATTCAGCAAGATAACCAAGGAATGAATAACGAGAAAAAACTGGAGAGTCTTCGAAACATGCTGGCATATATTCAGTTGCAGCTTGAAGATAAATTATCGTTAGCTCAAATCGCGACTGCGGGTGATGTAAGTCGCAGTGAATGTTGTCGGCTGTTTACAACGTTCGGGAACACCTCCCCCCTTGCGTATGTCCAAGTTAAACGAATGGACCGGGCCGCAATCCTATTAAAGGATTCGACTGAATCGGTTGCTGATATCGCCAATCGCCTGAGTTACTCCAGTGTCAGTCACTTCGTCCAGACATTTAAAGCACATCATTCGATCACCCCGCTCGTCTATCGAAAAAAATACCAAACGAAAAGAGCCGAATGATTTCGGCTCTTTTCGTTTATCTTGCCGTCCAACCGCCATCCGCTTTCAGTACATCTCCATTTACAAAACTTGAATCGTCTGACGCTAAAAAGAGCGCGACGTTCGCGATTTGTTCGGGTTCACCCATCGGTGCTTCCCCCGCACCTTGGATGGCACGCATCCCGAGTTCGCTCGGAGCGGTGATCGTCGAACCGATATTCGTATTGACACCACCTGGCGCGATGGCATTAGCTCGAATCTTACCGAGTGTCCCATGGGTCGCTGCAATATTTTTCGTCAACCCGATCAAGGCATGTTTCGATGCCACATATGCTGCGCCTCCGCGAGTGCCGAACAATCCTCCGACAGATGCGTTGTTGATGATGACCCCACCACTATCTTGTTTCTCCATCACTTGAATGGCGGCACGGGCTAATTTCATCGGTCCGGTCAAATTGACAGCAAGAACTCGGTCCCATAGTTCATCCGTCACTTCCCCGACCGTCATAAAGTTGTCCATGATGCCCGCATTATTGACGAGAATGTCGACCGATCCAAACGTTTCTTTCGCCGTATCGACGAGACGGTCGATATCTGACTGATTCGTCACGTTACCCGCGATACCGACGACATCCCCACCTCCCGTCTTCATCTCTTCGACCACTGCCTGCACAGAATCTTCATTCATGTCGAATGCGACGACCCGCGCGCCTTCCTTCGCGAAGAGTTTAGCGATGGCCCGCCCCATACCAGAGCCGGCCCCGGTGACGATTGCTGTTTTCCCCGAAAGTTTCATCCATCATTCCTCCTTTAAACTTAAGAACGTATATGATGCGTGATGATAGAAAGCTACCTATCACTAAGTTATACCCTCATTTGTTCACGAACACCGAGAGAAAGATGGCGAAATTTCTTCAATTGATTTCCAATCATCTTTATTCTTGAATGGAAACCATTTTTAATAGAGGAGAGATGACGTGAGACAATTCAAGGTAACCATCCACGGTCAAGGTGACCCTGTGATATTCCTTCCCGGTGGCGGATTCACCGGGTCTCAAGGACAACAGTTTGTCGAAGCGTTGCATAAACAATTTGAAATCCATCCGCGGATTGGGTCGAGTCGTACCGAACTTCACGACAATTAGAGTCCATTCGGTTGATCGGACATTCGATGGGTGGGGCCATCGCGCTTGCTTACGCGGTCCATTACCCAGACCAGGTCAGACGGTTGATTCTCCTCGATCAAGGTCATAAACCGAATGCCATGATTCCTTTTCGTGAATATGGCATATTCGGATTCGCTTTCCCCCTGTTGCGACTGCTCTATCACAGTTCCCCGAAGCGCCTCATGAAATCGATTGAAGCTCGCATGAACAAGAGTGATTCCGTATTTTCTGAGGAACGGTTCCAATTGTTCTGTCGACGGGTTGGGGTAGAATCAACATCGATGATTCGAACGGCTTTCGAACAGCCCGCTCGTTTGTCGACCGGTGGCCTACATTTATTGTTCGGATACGACGGACTGGACTTTAAGGATTTGCTTCGACGGGTCAAAGTGCCGACGCAACTCTATTATGCGGACTTCACAGGTATTGATTTGAAGGAGGCGAAACGGACGCTCCGGCATATCAAACGAGCGGAACGGGAGCTTCATCCCTCTGTGCAATTGATTGCCGTCCCAGGTGGGCACTTCGTCCAGTGGAGTCGTCATTTCTCGATGGAACACGTTGAGCGGTTCTTACGTACAGAAGAAGGCAACGGATAATTCTCCGCTGCCTTCTTCTTCATCATGATATCCAGTTGTGGCGTATGAGCCATTCGTGGAGCTGGTGTCGTAGCTCGGGATGGAGCGGCTTCTTAAGTTGTGCACGATATTGTTTTTTCACGTCCAGAATGCTCATCTCCCCGTCGAAAGGTTTCAACATATGGTCCATGTTTCTAATCTTTTGTACCACGATATGTTCCGCGTGAAGAGCATCGAGCTCGTCAAGATGATGGACGTCCGTTTGAACATCTCGATCTCCTGTCAGTGCGAGTGTCGGTACATTCAACTGAATCAAGCGATCCCGGAGCGACTCATCCGTATACGCAAGGTGTTCCCGTAACCATTTGGCAGGGAATTTCATTAGTTGAATCCGCATCGTATCCTGATCCGTCGCTGTGACACGTTCGAACAGTTTTTGTTGCTTTCCGATGACCGACTTCTCGTTCAAACTGAGTCGGAGTAGCTTTCCTTTGATTCCTTTCGTACGTTTCACTTCATCAAGTAGGAAGTGCGCCTGTTCCTGCATGCTCGTCTTCAAGGCCACACCGGCACCAGACAATAGAATCAGGCCGGAAACTGACTCGCGTTCAGCAGCAAGCGTCGCGACGATACATCCTTCGCTATGACCGAGCAGCAAGATGTCTTGTGAGACATGGTCAAGCGATTTCAGATAACGAATCATCGGTGCCACGTCATCAACGAGCCCTGACAGACCGACGGTATTCCGATTTCCCCCACTCTTGCCGATGCCACGTTTGTCAAAACGTAACGTGACGAAACCTTGTGTCGTCATCCATTCTGCCAGGTCTTTATACAGATTCGACTTGAAGCCTGTCCCATTCCCGTCGCGGTCCAATCCACCGGTCCCCCCGATGAGGATGATGGCTGGAAATGGCGACTGGCCATCATGTGGAGTCGTCATTGTAGCCGCGATGGTTGATTCTCCTTGAATGAATACCTGTTCTTGCTTATACATCATTCATCTCCTCCTTTTTCTTCGACCGGCATGAACGCATACGAGAACTTTCGTAACGTGCGTTCTTTGGATGGCTCATGGTCCAACACATCTTCTAATAAGTCATAAAGACCTCTCAAGAATCGGTCACTTTCGGGATCGGACAGGTAGAGCGGGATGCTCCGGAATCCGACTTTGTCTTCTGGGAGGTCAATCGAGTCGCGCTTCAGATAGTTGCCGAAATCCATGAGCAGTGACATCGCAAACGTGTAACAGACCATATACAGTTGCTCTCGGTCTTCCTCCTCGACAATCTTGTTGATACTGGTTAACGGATTGTTTTGAATCGCATATACTTTCTCATACACCCCGCGAACTTTATTTTCGCTCATGACAGATAAAATCTCGTCTTGTACCATTTTGTTGATATGGCGATAGAGGCTCGCTTGAGGAACATCGGGAAGTGCTTTTGCTAAGTCTCCGGTCGTGACTCCTTCATTCATCAGAACGTGTTGAAAGATTTTCATGCGAATCGGGTTCAATAAACTTTTTAAGACATCTTGATTCATTGATTCCACCTCAATGTTATCATATTTGATAATGTTATTATTTATGATAATATCATGTAGTCGAATCGTTGTCTATGTCCATACAAAAAGCCGCCCTCGTATGGCGGCTGATTCGATGCATGATTTATGATCACCGTTCACAGGCGATTCCGTCTTTGTCGCGGTCTTTTGATTGGTTCGCGTCATATAAGGCTTTATTGACATAAGGTTTATAACGCGTCTTTCCACCTTTGTTTTTGGTTGTCTTCGATTTGGCCACGCCCCCTTTATACACTTTGTTCATCTCCGTGCAGTTTTTGAAGCGTTTCGCAGCAGCATCGACCGAGTCTGTCGGTGTTGCCGTCAATCCAATCATAAGAATGAACGTCGATAGTGCCAGTGAGACTTTTTTCATCAAACCCCTCCTCTCACAAGTTATATCGGGTAAATTTGTGTGAGTTTTATCATTGAATGAGTGGATAAAAAATTCTTTCCGACACTGATGAAGTTCAAAAGAGATACTTGATGTTAATTTTTCTCTACGACACGTCGCACGATAGAGAAGAACACTTGGTTCGGCAGATAACGCTTCAGCGCAATCAACAGTCCTGCCTGTTTACCCGATGGATAGCGGAGACGCTTCTTCCGGTCGGTCGCTGCACGCCAAATCGTCTCGGCGACGACCTCCGGGCCTTCAGCGTTCGCACCAGCGGCATTCGTGTTATGGAGCGCGACTTCCGTATAGTTATCATATACATCGAGCGGTTGGTCACGGACGAGTTCTTGGGAACGACCATAAAAGTCTGTCTTGATTGGTCCTGGTTCAATCAATTTCATATCGATATTGAACGGTGCCAGTTCAAACTGAAGCGATTCGATGAATCCTTCGATCGCCCATTTTGAACTATGATACAGACTATAGATTGGGAATGTGATTTGACCACCGACCGAAGACACGGTCACAATACGTCCGCTCCGCTGTTTGCGGAAATACGGAAGAGATGCTCGGATCACGTTCATGACCCCGAAGACGTTCGTATCAAACTGACGCTGAATCTGTTCAGAAGAGGCTTCTTCAAAAATCCCGACCGCTCCGTACCCGGCATTATTCAATAACACATCGATTGTGCCGTAATCCGAGACGATTTGCTCGAAGGCGTCAAGAATGCTCGATTCGTTCGTAACATCTAGCTGATAGAGCGAGACCCCTTTTAGGTTAGACAGTTCTTGATGGTCTTCAGGACTTCGCATCGTCGCGGCGACATGCCAGCCTCGTTTGCTGAACAGTTCGACGGTCGCTCGACCAATCCCGCTTGACGCTCCCGTGATGACAATGGTTTGTTTCTGATTCATCTTCATTCTCCTTTTAACGTTTATACGTTTAAACTTTTAAACTAATTAGTGGAAAAGGAACCTTTCTCTTTGTTTCCAAAAAGAAAGGTCATAAAATACATTCATCTTCGATCGCACGTGTCAGTGCTTTGAGCAGTCCGACCGCATCCTCGAGGGTCAAGAAGTAAAAGTTCTCTGTCCCGATTTTCTCGGATGAGACGATCCCTGCTTGTCGCAACAGTTTGAGGTGATGCGAGATGGCCGGTCTAGACAACTCGATTTTTTCATCAATCTGATTGACGTTCAATCGCTCATGTCTGGCGATCTCTACAATGATGCGTTGACGATTGACGTCGGCTAATACTTGGAACAATGGGATTGCATCTTCAAATAAAGATGTGGCGACGCCTCGGGTGTTGTATCTGGTTGTTTCATATTCATCACTCCGTTTAAAAGTTTAAACGTTTAATCATGTATTCAGAATACTAGGTGATTCGCCTTCTGTCAACGAAGTTGTTCGTAGACTTCTCGAAGAATACTTGAAATCATATGTCTGGAGTCATAATCCCGCTTGGAGATTTGGACGAGCGGCGACGGGTCAGGGAAAAGGTGAGCGTTGATATCATCAATCGTATAGCCCGCAGCGGTTTTGGTTAACACGTCATCGGTCAAACGTTCTAGATAATCGAGCTTTTTGCTTAATTGCTCCCTTCCCTGTTCGAGATGTCCGGCATGCTGGCAGTACACTTCCTCAAAATCGAGGGACAGGACACGCTTGAGCGAACGGATCTGTTCAGGGACTGACTCCTCTGGAATCATGACCTTTGGATACGGATGAACGAACAAATCACCTGAAAACAGTCGACCGTTCTCCTCATCATATAAGACGACATGATTCGGTTCATGACCTGGTGTATGGATCACCTGATAGGTATGATGTTCTGATGTGATCTGATTGTCGTGATAGGCGATTGGCCGGAACGGTTCCGGGTCACCGGAGAAGCGTGCTCGATAAGCGGGGATATCTAGCCCCGTTATGCACATGTCTCTGGCAGATTCATGTATGTAGATTGGCACGCGATACGTTTGTTCGAGCCATGCGGCCGTCCCGATGTGGTCTTCATGAGGGTGTGTGATGCTAACGAGGTCAATCGGAACCGACTCATAAAAGGATTGGAGAGCGGGGAGCATCGTACGCGTCCCGGTATCGATGATCATCCCATCGAGATAATACACATACATCGACATCTCGAATGGACCGTTCTTTACTTTGGCGCAAACTGCGGTCACTGGTCCATGTTGCTTCACTTGCATCATTCTTCCCTCCTAACTCTCACTTTTCTTTATTATAGCGAAAAATAGCAAAGACCTGCATACATTTCACAGTTCTTTGCCCCCCTGTTTCACTTACAGTTCTTCCCCATTCGTCGCGATGACCCGCTTATACCAGTCGAACGAGTCTTTCTTCATCCGCTCCATCGAGCCGTTCCCTTCATTGTCGCGGTCGACGTAAATCATCCCGTACCGTTTCTTCATCTCTCCCGTCGTGAACGAGACGATGTCGATGATGCCCCAAGGCGTGTAGCCGATCAAGTCGACTCCGTCATAGAGGACGGCGTGCTTCAATTGTTCGATATGTGCCTTTAAATAATCGATTCGGGCCGCGTCATGAATCTTCCCGTCGACAATCTCATCGACGGCACCGAATCCGTTTTCCACGATGAAGAGCGGAATCTGATAGCGGTCATACAGACGATTGAGCGCATAACGGAGACCGACCGGATCGATGGCCCAGCCCCAGTCACTCGACTGGATGTACGGGTTCTCAACGCCGTTCGGCAGACCACCGTTCACGATATCCCCACGATTGTCCGCGACGACACCACTCTTCACGGTTGTCGACATATAGTAGCTGAAACCGAGATAATCGACCTTTCCGTTCTGTAAAATCTCTTCGTCCCCTTCAAGGATTGGGATGTTGTACCCTTCGCGTTCGAACTCGTTCAACGCGTAACTTGGATAAAACCCACGTACTTGCACGTCCGGGAAAAAATAACGTTGACGCATCATCTCTTCGGCCAACATGACGTCGTCCGGGTTCGATGAATACGGATAGATCGGAACGTGAGAGACCATGGCCCCAATTTCAAAATCTGGATTGATTTCTTTCCCTTTGGCAACGGCGAGGGCACTCGCAATCAGTTCATGGTGTCCCGTCTGATACATGACTTCACGCGCGTTCTCCCCTTCTTCTAGAAGGACACCTGAATTCGTCCATAAGAAGAGCGGGTTGTTGACGTCCATCTTGTTGTTGATTTCGTTGAACGTCATCCAATACTTGACCTTGTCTTTGTAGCGGTTGAAGCAGACCTCTGCAAAACAGACGAAATGGTCGACGACGGCACGGTTGCGGAATCCGCCATACTCACGTGCGAGGTGGAGCGGCATCTCGAAATGCGAGAGTGTGATGATCGGTTCGATGTCATGTTTGAGTAACTCATCGAACAAATCATCATAAAATTGAAGACCCGCCTCGTTCGGTTCTGCATCATCACCATTTGGAAAGATGCGACTCCATCCAATCGAAGTACGCAAGCATTTCAATCCCATTTCGGCAAAAAGCGCTACGTCTTCTTTATAACGATGATAGAAATCAATTGCCTCATGGTTTGGGTAGAATTCGTTCGGCTCAACCTTGTCCGTGATCCGACGCGCGACACCGTGTGCGCCTGCTGTCAAGACGTCGACGACGCTCGGTCCTTTTCCGTCAGCGTCCCAACCACCCTCGAATTGATGGGCGGCGAGTGCGCCTCCCCATAGAAAATCTTTCGGTAACGTCTTCATCCTCTATTCCTCCTTCTGATAAATCATACACGTCAAGTGTAATTGTACCGGTACAATTTAACAAGGTTGATACAATGAAACAATCTTGTTTTTTCATGATATAATACAAGAAGTGACGAAAAAGTGAGGAATGACCATGTTAAAATACCAACAAATCGCGAATGAAATAGAACAATACATTCATGAACAGAATTTAAAACAAGGTGATAAGCTACCTGTCCTTGAGCAGATGATGAGTCAATATGCCGTGAGTAAGAGTACGATCACGAAAGCGTTGGAACTGCTCGAACGAAAAGGCATCATCTTTCAACTCCGTGGTAGCGGCATTTTCGTCAGACGCCATAATCGTCCCGGTTATATGAGTCTCTTTTCCACCCAAGGATTCAAGAGTAACCTTGGAGATCGAATATTGACCTCTGATGTACTCGACGTGTCTGTTATGAAACCAGATGCGTTGGTGGCCGAAAATCTCGGGATTGACGTAACAGACGATGTGTATCGTGTCGAACGGGTAAGGTATGTGGACGGGGAAGTACTTTGTCATGAAGAATCGTATTATGTAAAAGCCATCGTCCCTTACTTGAATCGAGAGATTGTGGCCGACTCCATTTTCGATTACGTCCAAAGTGCGCTCGGCGTCTCAATTGGTTTTTCTGACATGTATCTACAGGTCGGTCGATTGACGGATGTGGAAGCAGGCCACCTCGGATTGCAAGAGAATGACCCGACACTTCGCATCGAAACGATCTTTCATCTGACGAACGGAAAACCTTTTGACTATTCACGGATCACCTACCACTATGCACATTCGCAGTTCGTCATTCAGGCGAACGGCCCCTATATGTAAAGAAACCCCTCATGCGCGTTGAACTGCTCCCCGTCAAGTAGACAGGGCAAATAATGAAAACCAAACTAGG